>JBGTMK010000380.1:0-12190 GCA_041743605.1 Nostoc sp. | reverse complement strand
AGTGAATGGAATGAAGCGAGAACTTCTACTAGTACAGTTAAGACTTCTATTGAGTCGGTTTATAAGCCAAAAACTGCTGAATCTTCAAGTTGGATGGATGGTGCAGGAGTGGGCATATTTCTAGCGATATTAATGATTTTTCTATTTAGTGGTAGGAGAGGTAAATGAATTATTTAAGCGACAAACATAAACAGTTATCCGAGTCGCAACAATCGGGTTTAATGAAGTGGTTCGGACAGTTACCGATGGATAAAAAAGCTGTTGCAATTGGGCTGAGTCTGACTGTGGGAATTAGCTCGGCTGCAATGGCGTGGCAGGGAACTAGCAGCGACAGAATTTATTTCTGTGTCAAAACCCCAAAGAAAACATTGGTGTGTCAGGACAAAGATAACCGTCCTTTTCGCATGACTCCTTTTTATTGGGAGCAATGGAAACAAGAAGGAATGCCGCGCCAAGTAGTGAGAGATCCAGCAATGGGGGTAAATGGGTTAGTGAAAGCGACTAACCCATACAAACCGTTTTTCGCGTTTGGGGGATTCCTGGGGTTTGCGCTAGCTGGGTGGATGCTGCGGCACTGCCAATCGGAAGAGAAGCAGAGGGCAGTTTTTGAAGACATCGCCCAAAAACGGGATGCAGCAAAAGCAGAGATGGCCGCACGTTCCGAGTTATTGGATAGTTACCGAGACGTTGCGATCGCAGAAGTTCAACTACAAGCCGATTTAGATTTGATAGCCAATGATCGCACCGTTGATATCACCAAAGCCGAGATTTACGCCCACACGGAAATTGAAGTTACCCAAATGGAGGCATCCGACGCTATCTTTGAGGCGCAAACCGCAGGCATGACCGAGCAACAGAAGGCAGATTACATTAAGCAGTTGCGCGAGATGAAAACCCCTTATCTACAAGGTAGCCAAACTTTACAGGGGACGATTGACCCCAACGACAAGGTTACTGGGGGAGAACAGCCGGCGATGCCTTCGGCGGCAAGCTACGCAGAAGGTGACAAATATCGCTGGATTAACAACACCATCGGCTACCCCACACTGATCTTTGGGGGGATGGGTGCGGGTAAATCATGGACTACCAGAGAGATTATCTGGCATAAGCGTACTGCTGGCTGGAATCAAATTTTCGTACTTGACCCACATGGAACTTCAGTTGAATGGCGCGGCGTACAGTTGATTACTGGTTACAGGGAAATAGCCGACTTTATGCAATGGTACATGGCGGAAATGCGCCGCCGTTATAAAGCCTATCGTGAAAGCGGAATGGTTGAGGAGCAATGGACGCAACACTTAAGAGACACAAACCAACATTTCTGTGTAGTCGCTGAAGAATTTACAACTTGGACAGATAACATTGTTGAGCCAATGCCAGACGATTGTGAGGATGAAAAATGGAAGCCCGACCCTGATTTTATTGGTAAATGGTTTCGCTGTGCCATGACTGAATCTCGCAAACAATTAATGATTCCTTTGTTCGTAGCTCACGACCGCACAATGGAGATTTTAGCCAAAGCCAAAGGATTATCAAAACTTCGGGATGCTGCACTGTTAGAAGTAGAACTAATCGCAACTATTGACCCAATTACGACAGAAGCAAAAGCGAGTGGTCAGGGCAAGATTAAGCTACCTGGGCATGGTCAATGGATTGATATTGAACTGCCTAAACTTGACCACAAGCGAATTGATTTTCGGCTTGATAAACCTTTGACCAGTGATGAACCGCCAACCATCGATAAAGCCACTTTAGAGCGGATTTATGAACTGGAATTCAATCTTGGTAGCAAGGCAGATAATACCCAAAGTGAGCCGAATAAATTATCAGCAATGGCGCAAAAACTGTATGAATATCTCACCAGAACTGAGCGAATTGAAGCTGATGTAAGAGAGTTCAAGGGCAATTTTAAAGTGAACGGTGAGAGATTTACTGTGGAGCAAATCAAGGGCTGGATGTACGAAATTGTTGGAGCATCTTTAGCAGACTGGATAGGCGAGGGTGTTATCAGACTCAATCAAATTTGACTGCTTTAGGTGTCTGGTGTCTAGCCCCAAAAACGCGCTTTTTTCGCGGACACAGGACACCAGACACCACAGACACCAAAGCTCAAAACCCTTGTACAGCATAGACACTAGCAGACACCAGCCCAGACACGACCGAGACACCAAGTGTCTGTCGCGTGTCCGCTAGACACCAATAATAAATCAGTCAATAAATAGCCATTTATTATTAGAGGATTAATAAAATCATGCTGAGAATAGTAATTGTTGAACCAGAAACATTCACGCTCTTAGGCATCAAAGGTGCTATTTCACAATCTCCAGATATAGAAGTAACTGGTGATGCCACCAGTGGAAAGCTAGGTTTTAAATTAATTGAACAGACCAACCCTGATGTTGTGTTAGTTGATTTACTCTTACCCGACATGAGTGGTTTAGAACTGACTAGCTCAATCAAAAGGAAAACTAATAGTAAAGTGGTTATTTTTACTAATCAGACTCATTCCGACTTTATTAAGTCAGCTTTCCGTCATCTCCAATTCGCAATTCGCAAGTCGCAATTCGCAATTTCCGTCTCCACAACTTAAGTTAGGGGCTTGAACATTGATACTACAATAAATTGAGTGGCTTGTATCTCCGAATGAATTAATTTACAATTTTGTCCGCAATTGCGAATTGCGAACTGCGAATTGCGAATTGTTCGGTCATGGGGCTGATTCTTATATGCTCAAGAGTGCTGATATAGAATTGATTGAACTAGCTATCAAGAGAGCTTACTTTGATGAATGCCTGCTTGACCCGAAGCTGGCTAAAAAACTGTTAAAAAACCTTGATAAAAATAGATATATTGACCCTAGTTTTGCTGATAAAAACTTGCTTGACTCTCCCACCGAACGACAAATACAAGTCCTGCGTTTACTGGCTCAGGGTTTGATTTTTGAACAGATTGCCAAAGAAATGTTTCTCTCTTAGGGTACAGTCAAAAAGTTTGAGTCGATGGAGGGTATTATCCCTCGCACCTCTCAGTTAAATCTGTACGTGCGTATTTCTACGCATACAGCTTCCGATATTCTTAAGGATTAATTCTGTAGATTCCTTCCGCCTTCCCAGAAAGTAATAACTAAACTCACTTTCCTAACTGATTTGGTACGGGTTTTCGCGCAGGTCGTTTCTAATCTACTTCATTTCTCCGTTGCCCGTGTGGATGTAGTCGTGACAGCTTTCATGTAGTGCAATTAGATTCTTTGGTTTCCAATTATCATGATTACCGTCTATGTGGTGTAAATGTACTCTCTCAAGAGAGGTCATTCTTAAACCACATCTACCACACGTATGGTTTTGCTTTTGTAATTGTTTTGAGGTTATGCCATCGTATAGCTTGCTGTTGCGTTTACTCCAGTAAACTAAATCTCCGTCGAAAGGTGATTTATTTCCTCGGACTTTGACGAAGGCATTTTCGGAGTTGGAAACCGTCGGGAAGGCTTTGTCTAGTAGTTTCTTACTTGTATACCTATCTTGCTTGGTTTCCTTATTGAATACCCTGTAGGTTCTTGTTTCGATGTGGTATAACGAGTTTCTTACCCCGTCCATCTTGCAGAATTTAGGCATCACCGTGCCAAAACGATCGCACAATTTAAATTTCCACAAAGTGCGATCGCCTGATTTATCGGTATTCTGTTATCGAAGCAGAGTATATACATTCACAGGTTTAACTCAACCGTTATTTGTAGCTTGACGACGACGAGAGACAACCAGCATTCCACCCATCAAACCAAGACCTAACAAGCAAGCTGGTTCAGGTACACTTTGGGCGACTGCTCCCACAACTTTGAAGTCAGGGCCGTTAAATGATTTATCCGCGCTGACGCGAATTCCTGTAATGGAGCTATAGCCACTTAGTCCCAAGTCTGCTAAACTGACACCTCTAGAGCCGACTTTTTGAGAGCCACTAATTTCAACTGTGTCAATTTTATACCCAGCATCATCCCACTCACTCCGCAACATTTTCAGTAAGTTACCAATCACGTTGCCATCGGCATCTATGGCTTGAACGGCTAAATCACTATTCATTCCCCGTTCCCAGAAAAACAATTGATCTACTGCTTGATCAAAGAAAAGATTCATGATGAATTTACCGCTATCTTCACCATCTATGATGTTGTTAAGGTTGAGATTACCTAGTGCTGCAACTACCTGCTGATTATTAGGATCTTCGGCTACTATACCTTGTGCATTATCTCCTTTATCTGCGCTGGCTGCGCCGGAGTTGCCACCTTTGTAAGCGTCGTTATAGATAATATTGGCTTTATTAACTAAGGCAAAATCATCAATAATTGTTCCATCTTTTAGCTGTACAGACTTCAACCAAATATTATCTTTGGGCTTATTGTTATAGGTGGAATTAGTAGTGAATGAAAAAGCCTGTGCAGAAGATGTAGATAAAGCTAAAACACCAGCAGCCATTAAGCCAGTAAGAATAGAGATGTGTTGAAATTTCATGTTTTTATTTACATTTTATTCGTGCTTGTGAATTCATCATGTCACAGGCAATATCACGGTGCATAGCTGTTTTATAGTATCTTATTTTGCGAGTTTATTCTCAGTAATGTTACGCAAGCTGTACCAAGTTTTGCATGATATTAGCTTGTTGCTAAAATCACCCATCTTGTGTCAGTAGTTACTAACCTTGGTGTGGAATCGAGTAAAGGCTCTCATCGACAAAAGGCGCGAAACCATCACACCCTGACCCCCGTTGCTGGATAATGGTGTGTGGTATTGGAAAAGACCATTCTCGATACCGCAATCCTTGGTGCAGTCATGAGCAAAGATACAGAATCCGTCGAGTTAGTTGTAGTCCAAAAATTAGAAAATGCCCTCAGTGCCAAAATTGAGGCATACTTTGCTGATGTCCTGGATTCTGACCCGGATGTGCTGGAGGCGTTGCTAAGGTCGAAAAACAGTGAGGGAACCCGTAGGGCATACCGCCGAGACATCACTGATTTCTTTAACCGCATGACTGGACAATCACCACAGCGCGATTCTATTTTGGAGTTTTTACACCTGGACGGTCACAAAGCAACGCTGGTAGTGACTAAATATAGATCCATACTTGCGGAAGCTGGACTAGCACCGAACACGATTAACCGCAGACTAGCTGCAATTAAATCTTTGGTTGCTTTTGGACGAAAGCTGGGAGTTTGCAACTATGCTGTGGATGTGGACAGTATCCCAGTGCAGTCCTACCGCGACACTAGCGGTTGTACAGGCGAGGAATTTTTGACAGTCATTAAAGAATGCGATCGCTCGACGTTGGCAGGGAAGCGGGACTATGCTTTATTGTTGCTGCTGTGGGGCAATGCTTTGAGGAGAAATGAGATTAGCACCTTAGATGTAAGACATTTTGACACATCTAGAGGGACGCTATCAATTTTTGGGAAGGGCAAGCAAGTACGAGTGACAATTAACCTGCCAAAAGTCACTGTCATAGCTATTACTGACTGGCTGATTGCCCGTGGTGGTGAAATGTCTTTGTCCCGCCCGTTGTTTACCTCGGTTGACTTCCAAAATTATGGTAACAGGTTAACCGGGGATGGCATTTATAAAATAGTCAAGCGCTTGTTTAAACGGGCTGGTGTTGAAAAGCACATGAGTCCGCACCGTTGCCGCCACAGTGCCATTACTGCCGTACTTGAGAAGACCGATGGCAATGTGCGGAAAGCTCAAAAACTTAGCAGACACGCAAAACTAAATACGCTCCAGATTTACGACGACAACCGCAACCGTGATCAGCTGGAGATGTCCGAGCTATTAATGGATGGGTTGGATTGAATTGGTTGCCATGCCTGTTATTTCTACTCCACTTGAACCTGAATAAGGTATTGGCAACAGAGAACAAGCTGAAAGCCAAAAATTAGCGAACACCACAAACACCATATAAAATAACCTGAGTTCGGGTTAAAGGTAAGAGGCATCACCGTGCCAAAACGGGAAAATTGTACGCTAAGGCTAAAAGCGTTATCCAGCAAGCATCTTAGCCCATCGCTTTTCTACAGCACCCGTGAGCGGCTGTTTACCCTCAATTGATTGGTGCAGAGAATTGGTAGTACTCTGCACCATCAAAAAGACTAATTCGAGTCAAAAGTGATAAATGCAGGTATGCCATTTGCTCAAAACAACTAATTTTTATAGCGTTGAGGTTAGCATCAGTTCCTTAGAGTACAATTTTCCCGTTTTGGCACAGTGATGCCTTATGCTGTGATTGCAGAAAATTTTGTCAAAGAGTTGCGGGAGAATCAACCTAGAGTGATATCTGGTTTGACAAAGATATTTGGGATCAAATTAATTTAAAAATATGTCTCAAGGTAGATATATTTTGTCGCTGATACTCAATGGAACTTACAAAGTTTTAAACTCTATGATGCACTACATTTTTATTAGAAATATAAATTTTACTAATATCAAAATATCTAGCTTAAATTACTAAAAAATATTAAGATAATATGAAAGTAAGCGGTTAATTGCTGCTTGGAATAATTTTACTTCATTAGCTCAGGTAAATTGAAAAGTTACCGCTTTTCCCTTACCTTTTCGGTTTACCCTGTCAAACAAACTTGGCAAACTATCAGGTATCAAATAATAATGTTAAAACGTCGCACAATACTAGCCAGTCTAGCTGCGCTTGGCTTTATTTTGGCTGTGAGTACACAGGTTTATGGTACAACGGCTACCGGGCCAAATGCTTGGGAAACTGTATTTAATAATGCAGTGGCCTCCGCAACAACGACAATTCCACAAAGCTCACTTCTTGGTATTATTACTGGTCTGATAGATGACTTGGTAACATTTCTCAACGTTTATAACTTGTTGAGCGGATTTTGGGCCGGTTAATTCTCTATCTTATAAGCAAGTAGGAAAGAGTTGAAAAGGGGGATTATGGCAATATGATTTTTTGCTAATTCCTGCGCTCGGACTGGCGTTTCGCTCACCGTAGGCGACGCTGAATAGTATCTTTTCCTCGTTAACACAAATTATCCGGCAAATAAATACTCCATAGCTCGTGAGGAGCCTTCTTTTAATGTTCAAACCTCGCACAATTTTTAGTGCCTTTACTGCAATTATCCTTGCGTTTGTCCTAGTTATACAGGTAGATGCACAACCAGCCCTTGCAACCCTTGCTTCGTGTAGTCCAACTGCGGTTAACCGACCTATATGTCCCAGTACAGCAGCCCCAGCATCAGCTAGTTTTATTGACCCAGCTGCGATAATTACCAATCCCGCAAATATTACCTTGGGGGAAAAAGTCTACGTTGCACCATTTGCTCGGTTAAACGCTACTAATGGCCCCATCATTATCCATGACGGCTCCAACATCCAAGACCAAGTGAGCATTACACCTTCAGTAGCGGGGGCAACTATTGGTGAGCGAGTCATCCTGGCACACTTGGCTACTGTCAAAGGTACAGCCAGAATCGGTCTTACTGGCTCAACTGGGCCTTTTACTGACCCCGTGAGCGGTGTTCAGTTTAGCAACACTCAGCCAGAGACATTCATCGCCTTCAACGCTGAAGTAGACGGTGCAACTATAGAGTTCAACACCGTAGTCAATTTTCTCTCGCGGGTCGGCCCTGGTGTTACCTTACCCTCTGGTAAAGTTGTCCTCCCAGGTAAAAATGTTACTAGTAACATAGAAGCTACTAGTGGCAGTTTGGGGAAGGTGTCTAACCTGACACAAGCCGATGTTGCATTGATGCAGGGTGTAATTGCAGTTAATCAGTCATTGGCCCAAGGTTATACACAATTAGCCGTAGCCAATCCGTCAAATGTCACAGGGATAAATTTCAGTCCATCCACCCCTAATAACCCAACACCAAGTTTGCCAACCATAGGTGGGGTGACTGTTCAAGATCCCAGCTACCCTAACCGCATCATCGGCAATGTGATTCTGCAAGATTCTCTCGCAGCCTTAAACCAGAAATTAGGTAATAGAATTTCCATCCGTGCTGATGAGGGTCAACCTTTTAACATTGGGATACTTGCCGGTGTAGCAAACGATGTTGTCTTTCATGGTTTAGCGACAACTAATCTGACTATTGGTAATGGAAATGGTTATGGGCCTCGTGTTCTAGTTCATGGTGGTAGGCAGGTTGTCAATGGTGTTGATAGTGGCCCGGAAACTAGGCTAGGTAATGACGTAGGGTTAGCACCTGACGTTGTTATATTCCGTGCAGACATTGGTAACAGATCAGCCGTGGGACGAAAAAGCGGTGTCTTCAATTCCACACTACCTGCTAGAACGCATATCCGTTCGAGAATTATCTATGCCGATAATGGCAGTCTCATTTCACGTGTGGAATGGTAATAATACCAATTCGCAATTTGTAATTTAATGAGGCTTAGATGTAGCAGGATTGTTTTTTGCTGCATCTGATGCCTAATTTTGAAGAATCGGGTTAAGCATTTAAGTTTTGCATGACTATGAATTTTAAAATCCTCCCCCTAGTGCCTTCACGATGCCTACGATTGGTTGTGCTTCTCACTTTGATATTCGGACTGATGCTAGGTCTTGATGTCAGTTCATCTATAGCTGCACAACAGGTTGAGCAACCTGGATATATAGAATCTGTTAATTTCCAGTCGCCGCAAGTCGTACAACCTCCAGTTACCGGACTCGTTTCTACCTTGTCGGATGAGGTTAAGGAATCAACAACAAATTTGATTAACTGGTCAACCTACTGGAATCTTTGCTGGGAAGCTTATCCAGGGGCTAAAGAGTACGAACTGCAAAAGGTGCTGGTGGATGGTGAGTCTCCAGATTTACAACGTCAAAGCGATCGCTGTTTTCATCTCCAAGCTGCATCAAACGAAAACCTCAAATCACAAGGCTTACTCAACCGAGATTTAATCTTATTAGTACATAAAACTCAGCTTGCTTATCGAGTCCGAGCCGTTCTAGATGATAACCGCGTCAGTGAATGGTCTACAGTCATGGCAGTTGGTGCAACTACTGAACCTGAATCGAATGCTACTTCCATCAGTGTAAATCCTTCATAGTGGGGTCAAATGAGCATCCGTGCAGAAACTTTATTACCATGCATATCTAATGATTGAAGCTGGTCTTGCCGTAGGGAATATTACTACCAATACGCTCAGTCAAAGTCCTCAAGCTGTATTAAGAAACTTGACATCTGCTGGTCATGATTTTGCTGAAACTGCCCGTAGTGAGACTATTTGGAAAAGAGCTATGGATACAGTTAAAGAAAAAGGAGGTGCAATAACAGTTGGGGTACTTACACAATTACTTGCTAATTTAGTAAAAACACATTATGGTCTATCGTAATAAGGATAAATCAGGGATGTTGTCGCAACATCTTCCTTGATGAGTGGCTGATACTCTTCACCAGAAAAGGGGCGAAAGTCATCTTTGCATTGAGCAGTTATGTTACACAATAAACGAAACTGGAGTGGGGTTGGCGGTAGATTTACACGCTCTACACGCAAGTCTACTGAACTAGGGTCTTTCCAAAGAAGCTCAAAAACTTCACTTCGTAAGTAACGTGGACAATACCCTACGATATAGTGATCTTCTGTGTTGAGAGTTAATGCCTGAGAATCATATTGGTTTTGAAATTCGTGAGCTAACCACAACTTCTCTTCTGGCTGAAAGTGATTAATCCGATCAACTGCACATTTAGGCAAGTGTCGCAGTGCGTGGGCGAAAAAGTGCAGCTGATATCGCCCTTCTTCATCTGGCTCTGGACAGGGGAAGACAGTGAGACTATCTGTTTCCCGTTGTCCACCACTACGAGCTAAAATTGCCAGTGGTGAATCTTCATGCTCTGGAATATTCAGCCATTGCAGAAAACTTGCGTAATCAGGGCGTGAACGAGGCAGCAACCGATTAGAAAAGACAGGGAATAATTGGGTTGATGTATATACTTGATTTAAGTGCGGGAAGGAAGATAAAGGTTCAAAATAGCACTGATGTTGTGCCTCTTTCACGCCTTGGGTGTAGACAAATTTGTATGAAGTACCATCAAAGGTCAACCGACCAATGGGAAACCAGAAGCGACTGTTAGGGTCTTGCCAAGCTAAAAATAGTGTTTGAGGTGTCTTCACTGTAGTGATTCCCTTAAATTAAGCAGCCTAGTTTGATTGAATTCAAGAATCTTCTGGGCAAACTCAACCGCAATAGTTGAGATGCGCTCTCTATTAATTCGACTAAAAATTTCTAGCGTATTCGCCCTGGAGATCCGTTCAAGACGCTCCAGCCATATATGGGCTGCTTGGGGATAAAGTTGACCAACTCGGTGAAATACTTCAATTGTTTTTAGGGGCTTTTTGTCTTCAACACTGCCATAAAAAGCAGAATAACATTTATTTGCGTATGCCTCTATTGAGCGCTTCTGCCTCTGTTCATCAGGGAGGTCACGTCCTAAAGATGAGGCGTGGTCATAGGTTGGTGCTAAGTGTACCGTTTCTGCTGTAGTAGATGCCGTCTTATTGCGGACAAAACCCCAGTTTTCATGGTGGCGATCGCCGTTGCCAATCCAGGCATCTAACAGGAGGTAGCCAACAAACACTTCTACAGCTTTTTGGATACCGCTCGGTGCTGTCCAAGCCATAGGGAGACTCACATGATCTGCTTCAATAACTCTCAGCACAATATCAATTGTATGTTGTTTATTGCCGTAGATTGCGAATGTGGGGTAGTCTGGCACAATTGGAGTCAGAATTTCGTTGCCATGAACAAGTGTTCCTCCTGGTGGCAAAAAGTAGGGTGAAACTACGCCTCGATTACCTGACCAAGTTTCTGCTAGATGATAAGTAGCGTGAGGTAATCCCAAAAGTTCACACAATTGTGATGCAACTTTCTCTGCCCAATCTTCTCCTAAATTTTGCTTTACTTGCTTATACAGGCAACGACCAAGTTCTTCATGCTGAAACCAAAACTTATATTTGCTCCCCATCATCTCTTTACTGGAAAGCTCATAGTGTGCTTCAGTCACAATTAGGACAGGAAATTCAGGAGCGGACTTCATTAAGGCATTTACAATGGATATTTTTAATCTGGATTAAGCATAGCCTGTTGATTCGTGTTCCTACTGCCAATTTCAAGGCTATGAACTTTATAAGCACATCGACAAGTTCTATAAAATCTACTGCTGAAATTACTGTCTTAGCTAGGACTTCTGTTCATCTGATACACTTCAATAAACTGGAAACTAAAACCGAGCCGGTTGACCAAAGATCATCGTATCTTCTAGGAACGAAAGCCAGTGTCAACTTCTGACCCTCCATGCCGCATTCTTGCCCTGTTTAACCAAGCGGGTGGTGTCGCCAAATCGACACTAACCCAAAACTTGGGATACCACTTAGCAAAACGAGAACACCGCGTCCTCCTCATCGACATAGACCCCCAAGCAAGCTTGACCAAATTCATGGGGTTAGTGCCATCTCAGTTACAAAAAACCGTTGCTGATGCCATTATCGATGAGCAGCCCTTACCGATTCATGAGGGCATTCACGGCATGGACTTGGTTCCAGCAAGCCGAGTCCTAAGTGGAGCCGAAATGCAGTTAGTCAGTGCTGCGATGCGCGAGTTGCGCCTTAAGGAAGCCGTTGAATCTGTTCTAAATGAATATGACTTCATTCTTATAGATTGTCCCCCCAGCTTAGGATTGCTTTCCTATATCGCCTTAGTCGCGGCCACACACGTACTCGTTCCCGTTGAAACCCATATAAAAGCCTTCGAGGGAACAGACGAGCTTTTACAAACTATCACCCACGTAAAAAATAAAGCCAACCGCAAAATCCAAATAGCAGGGTTTGTTCCTACGCGGTATGCTCAACAGAATTCAGCCGATAAACGCGCATTGGCAGCTATCCAAGAGCAACTTTCCGCTTGGGGTCGTATTTTCCCACCCATTCCCAGAGCTACCGCTTTTGTCGATGCGTCAGAAGAACGTGCGCCCCTAGCAGTATTTGACCCAAAACATCCTGTAGTGAGTATCCTTGAAGAAATCGCCAAGGCTTTGGAGGCTTTATGATCCGACGCAAACAAACAGACAAACCCTTTGGGGGTCAAATTACAACTCCACCACCTGCACCTTGGTTATCCTCCCCAGATGGCGAGTTGCCAGCCGCTACTGAAACTACTATCAAACTCTCAGATATAGTTCTGCCTCAAC
>JBGTMK010000379.1:0-7424 GCA_041743605.1 Nostoc sp. | reverse complement strand
ATTTTTATCGAACAGAATTCAGGAGTTAGGAGTCAGGACAATACGGTTCGGTTAAGGTTTTTTGATGAAAATTCTAGATCCAAAGACGCGATTTATCGCGTCTCGAAAACCAACAATTTTGTACACTTAGCCCTTAACTGAACCTGGCGGTGCTTCGCAGCGTTAGCGAGTATTTTCGAGTCACGTTTTGATTCAGAATTCTTCTTCAATTATAATTTTGACAAAATCTCTGGTAACAACTGACTAGGAACTTTAGATAAAGCTAGATTTTGTCCCTGTATCCCTAATTCATTATGAAAAGCACGAATAGTTTTCACCACATAAGCGAAGGTTGTTTGATAAGCCTCTGGTTGTTTACTTAATCCCTTTAAGGCTTGCAAATGGTTATCTAATGCTATTTCTAAGTGTTGAGAACTTACTGATTTCTCGCCATTAAAAGACTTATCTATTACTAGCTGATAATGGGCTAGTCCCAAATTATTATAAGAGGCAAGCAAATCAAAACTTAAAGAAGTACCGCTAAGAGAGTGAGCCAAAGCTATAGCTTCTTCATAAGCGCTGATACATAATTTCAGATACTTTTGCCGTGCCTCTTTAGTTGTTTGAGATAGGTTTGCTAGATGCCAGTAGGCAGTACCCAGATTATTTTGTGTAGCGGCGCAAGCACTAGGAACGTTAGCTGGAGTGCGATACTTAAGAGCGTCGTTGTAGACAACTATAGCTCGCTGGAGATTTTGGGCAGGTTGTTCATATTGTGCCAGATTCCAACAGGCAGTACCGATATTATTTTGAATCATCCCATACTTGAGCGGTTCCTCTTCTGGGTTGTAGTGTACAAGTGCTTCATTGTAAGCTGCGATCGCTTTCTTTAAATGTACAATCGGTTGATTATATTGACCCAGATGCCAATAAGCAGTACCCAAATTGTTCTGGCAAGCCGCATACTTTAATGAATCCATCTCGGCTGTACGATAGCTGAGTGCTTCACTGTAAGCTAAAATTGCTTGCTGCCAATTTTCAGATGGGTGAGAAAAACGAGCTAAGTCACCATAAGCCGTCCCCAAATTATTTTGCACACGAGCGTAAGTTTCCAAATGTGTCTGGGGCGAAATCATCTTTAACGCCAACTGATAAAATTCTATTGCCTGGTCTATATAAGTTTGTCCTTCCTCAGAATTGGGTGGTGTACGGTATAACATCCAATAAAGTGTACCCAAATCATTCAAGATATCTGGGAGTTGCGGTGAGCTTTCGTCATAGCTTATTGCCTCCTGATAGGCAATAATTGCTACCATCAGGTTTTCTAGGGTTGACTCTCCTTGCTCAATGCGAAGACGGTATAAAGTACCTAATCGATGATAAGCTTCTGCCAGTATCTCCGCCGAAACTTGCTTTTCGTGTAATTTTTCAATCTCCAACAAAATCTGCTGCGGTTGTAAGTAATCCTCAGTATTTTGAGCAGCATTTGTGTTGATTGTTGCGATTACTAGCTCCGTTAACTCACTACTAACATAAGATAAAGATGACAGCGATTGATTATTACTCCCACTACCGTATCTAGTAGTCGATTCCTGCTGTTGTGGCGCAGCCTTCAATAAATCTGCTGTTGACGGCGAAACTTCCTGAGTTTTATGTATGCCATTCCCTTGTATCTCTGCGGGGAAATCGGAATTATTCTCAAAGTTTAACTCGGTAGCTGCGGCTCTAAGTTCTTCTTGGTTAACTGATTCATCTAAAATCGACTGCTCAATATTTCCTAAATCCAAACTTCTGGAATTAGAAAAACGTTCTGGATAGCCGGAATTCTGAGTTGCTGGTGTCGGTTCTCCAGCAAACACAAATACACCAGTCCGGGAACGCCAAAATTGTGGTGCTGATTGCTTAATAGCAGATAACCAAGGACGCGGTATCCACAACAGCAAGTTAGATTCTAAGAATCGGCCGGATTCTTGTGTAGAAAAATATTGTTCGCTTAAGCGGAGATAGTGCAGAAATAACCGTTGTGTTGCGACTGGTTGCTTGGTGAGATGTTCCACGCCTACAATCTGAAATGCCGGTACTGGAAAAGGTCTTCCAGGGGTATCTTTTGATGCCCCAACAATTGGCGGGGGATAATTAGCCAACCATTGATTAATCTGGACTATGGGATTGGGATCATTTAAATTCAAACGCAACGTCACTAATCGCGGATAAGCTGGAGTGCTATTTTCCTGAGTATTTGATGACTGATATAGCACCTGTCCAACAGGATAAGCCAATGTAGAATGCAAACGGGCTGCTACCTGATTTCTTAAGTGTAAATTATCACATACAGCTAAAAAAAGTTGCCGTCGTAAGCCAAGACTTAGGGCAAGTTTCAGGCGGTGGTATACTTGCCGATTCCAAGTAGAATTATTGTTGTGTGCAGTATCATTCACGCTCATAGCGGCTAAAGAGCCAAAACACAGTGCATATCACCTTTGTGGGTGCGTCTAAGTGGGCTAAACTCATAATAAAAATTATTTTTAGTAGATATTGTGCTGCTCAGAATAAACTGAGCCTTCAGGTCTACATAAATAATAAAGTATGTAATTATACTTTAATTGCTAATTCAATTTTAACAAAAAATAAAAAAGCAGGCCCCTCTTAAGAACGGAACCTGAAAAACTATAAAAAAGTTGAAATTTTATTAAAGTGGGTTATTTTCAACTGCTTTTAGAAACAAAGAAGGCGACTAGAATCAAACCAGCAACCAAAGCCGTAGCGGCGATTCCTAGTAGGATGTAAGTTCGTTTTTGCCCTTCCGTGGGAGGTTCTGCTTGATAAATCTTTGGTTCACGGGCAAAATTATTCAGAAGACCGCCTTCTTCATTCGTATAGGGCATGAATTAATTCCTTTATCTTTATCGTTCATTTAATGTTACATAAATGCTAAATCCGCTCTTAAACTGCTAGATAAATCGTTACATTATTGGGGCATGGGGCATGGGGCATTGGGCATTGGGCATTGAAAAGAGGCAGAGGGAGTGGGGTGCGGGGGGAAAAGGGGAAAACACTCTTCTCCCATTCCCCATTCCCCATTCCCCATTCCCCATTCCCTAACTAGTAATCGTCCCAGTTAGAGGTGAACTAGGACTGGCGTAATCTTTGATTGGCATCCTGCCAGCAAGGTATGCTAAACGACCGGCGACTGTTGCTAAATTCATGGCACGAGCCATTGCTGCTGGATTTTGAGAAAGTGCGATCGCACTATTAATCAACAAAGCATCTGCTCCCAATTCCATTGCCTGAGCGGCTTCTGAGGGTGAACCAATACCAGCATCTACCACCACTGGTACACCTGCATTTTCGATGATTATTTGGATATTGGCAGTTGTTTTCAGCCCTTGCCCAGATCCAATTGGCGATGCCAAAGGCATTACCGTAGCACAGCCTACTTCTTCTAAGCGCTTGGCTAACATCGGATCAGCGTTGATATAAGGCAATACTGCAAAACCTTCTTTGACTAATTGTTCTGCGGCTTGCAGCGTCCCGATTGGATCTGGGAGTAAATACTTAAGATCGGGTATTACTTCTAACTTGATAAAGTTATTGTCTTCCTGTCCCAACAATTTTGCCATTTCTCGCCCTAAACGCGCTACCCGAATCGCCTCTTCAGCAGTCTGACAACCTGCGGTATTGGGCAACATCCAGATTTTTGTCCAATCTAAGGCTTCAGCTAAACCTTCATGTCCGGGAGCCTTGGTTTGTACCCGTCTTACTGCTACGGTGACAATCTGGCAATCGCTAGCGGCGACGCTTTGCTGCATTTCCTCAATGCTGCGATACTTACCAGTTCCCGTCATCAAACGAGATTGAAAGGTTTTACCAGCAATAATTAATGGGGAATCTGTAGAGACGCGATGAATCGCGTCTAGGGTACGGTGCCCATTGGAGAAATTGGCAGAGTTAGTCAGCATTGGGGTGGAGGTAGATGGCTTGGACTGGAAGCGCGAATAGTGAAAATCTGAAAGTAAGGGGTCAGATTTTTGTTCCAAGATTAAATCGGCAATTAATGCGGCGGTTATGGGCGCAAGTAGAATTCCGTTGCGGTAATGACCAGTAGCAAGGGTTAAATTTTGACAGTGGCTAGTGCCAAGGATGGGCAACTCATCAGGGGTGGCTGGGCGAAATCCCCACCAAAATTCTTGGATGGGATAATGCTTTAGCTGAGGATACAGCCGCATAGCAGCTTGTAGTAATTTTTGAATACCTTCTGGGGTATTGTCAGGGGTAAAGCCAACGTCTTCGCTGGTTGCCCCAAGAACAAGGCGATCGCGTCTTGGTACGATATAAATATCCTGTCCAAATAAAACCCGCTTTAAGGGCAATTCCGGTACAAATTCCGGTACTCTCACACTCAGCATTTGTCCTTTTCGGGGACGGACAGGTAGTGGTAACACTTCATTTGACCAAGCACCTGAAGCTAAAACATAGTGCGCGGCGCGAATTATTCCAGCATTGGTTTGCACGCCAACTACTTGTCCCTGCTGCTGTAAAAATGCTTCTACTGTAATGCTGTCTTTGAGTTCAACACCAACAGACTCAGCTGCCGTCCACAATACCTGAGCTAGAGCCTGATTATCAACTTGTGCGTCTTCAGGATACCACCAGCCTCCTACTACCTCTGCTCCTAATCCTGGCTGATATTGATGAATTGCCTCTTTGTCTAACCAGTAAGCCGGGGAAGAGGCAGGGGAGCAGGGGGAAGGGTGCAGAGGAGAGGAATTTTCCCCCTGCTCCCAACTCCCTACTCCCTGCTCCCTGCTCCCTGCTCCCTGCCCTGCCTCTTCAAAGACGGGTGCAAGGATACCACAGGCCCGGTAGCCAGTATTTAAGCCGGTCAGTTCTTCTAATTTGCGCGTCCAGTCGGTATATAAAGCACGCGATCGCCAACACAAGGAGCGCATTGCCTCATTAGAGATGTTTTCCGCATCTGGTGCTAACATCCCAGCGGCGGCATGGGTAGCAGCAGCCTGAAAGTCACGACAAAGCACGGTGACACTTGTCCCGCGCATTTTTAGTTCAATGGCGATCGCTAAACCAACAACGCCGCCACCAATAATTACAGTCTCACTAGTCATTTGTCATTAGTCATTTGTCATTAGTCATTTGTCATTAGTCATTTGTCATTGGTACATAACTCATAACTCATAACTCATAACTCATAACTTATAACTTATAACTCGTAACTAAAGACGGATTTATCGTTACCACAAGGCGCGAATTGGTTCGTTGCCTTGATTAAGATCGGTGGATGGTGTGTCTGTTTCTGAAGTATCTGTATTACCGTCGATCGTACTGTCAGGATTCTGAGCAACGCTACTTCTGTTGTCAGGTCTTGGGGCTACAATACCACGCCTGTTTTCGTTTGTTTCGGTTGTTTGATTTCCTTCAGTTGCAGTTTCCTCATTCCTGCTGCCAGCACCACTATTAACATTGATATTAGCTGGGAGGACTTGTGATTTCTTGTCACTGGGAGCGTTAGCGCTTTGTACGCCCATAGGAAAGTTGATGCCTAGTAATGTACCAAGCAGAATGGCCAAACCTCCAGCCATTAAAATTAAGGGTGTCCATCTACCCATCTTGTCTTAACTCCTTTTTAACCTTTTGGTGTCCACACTATTCGAGAACCTTGTCCCCAAAATCCATCCAACTTTGTCACTTTCACATCGCCCAAAACCTGAGTTTGACAGGCTAAACGCAAGTCTGTTGTAGGAGAATGGGGAGGAAGCGATCGCCGTGATCGATCACGCCAATTCGCTGCTGATAGTTTGCCCTCTACCTTAACCGCGCAGGTACCGCAACTGCCAATGCCCCGACAGTTTATTACCTTAGCACCGTCATTGTAGAGGTCAATACCATTTTGCAGCAAAATTTTTCGGAGATTGGTTCCCTGTTCGCACTCAATTGTTTTACCTTGAGCTAGTATCTTAGGCATTTTTAAATTGCCAAACTGGCTTTTTGTTGTATATTGACACATTGCCTTGAAAGTTGTCTCGTCGGTCCCAGTTTTATGACCACAAATTCCTCACCTCAACTTTGGCTCTATGACACTACACTACGGGATGGCACTCAGCGCGAGGGGCTATCAGTATCGATAGAAGATAAGTTACGCATTGCCCGTAGACTCGATCAACTGGGAATTCCCTTCATTGAAGGCGGTTGGCCTGGTGCCAATCCTAAAGATGTACAATTTTTCTGGCAACTCCAAGAAGATCCGCTCAAACAGGCTGAAATTGTTGCTTTTTGTTCGACTCGACGCCCCAACTCTACTGCCGCCACCGAACCGATGCTACAGGATATTTTGGCTGCGGGAACTCGCTGGGTAACGATTTTTGGCAAGTCTTGGGATTTACACGTTACAACAGGCCTCAAAACGACATTAGAAGAAAATTTGGCGATGATTCGTGACACCATTGAGTACCTCCGTTCTCAAGGGCGTCGCATTATCTACGATGCCGAACATTGGTTTGATGGCTACAAGCACAATCGAGATTATGCTTTACAGACATTAGAGGCTGCGATCGCATCTGGTGCGGAATGGCTAGTCCTCTGTGATACCAATGGCGGCACTTTACCCCATGAAATTAGCCAAATTGTTCAAGATGTCATTAGTCATTTGTCATTAGTCATTTGTCAAGAACCAATGACGAAAGACAAAGGACAAAGGACAATTCCCAAAATTGGAATTCATACTCATAACGATTCAGAAATGGCGGTTGCTAACGCAATAGCCGCCGTGATGGCAGGGGCAAAGATGGTACAGGGCACAATTAACGGTTACGGTGAACGTTGTGGTAATGCTAACCTCTGTTCGTTAATTCCCAATTTACAACTGAAGGCGGGTTACAGTTGTATCACAGAAGACCAGCTCACACAACTTACAGAAGCTAGTCGTTTTGTGAGTGAGGTCGTCAACCTTGCGCCAGATGAACACGCTCCCTTTGTGGGACGTTCGGCTTTTGCCCACAAGGGCGGTATTCATGTATCAGCCGTAGAACGTAATCCTTTAACTTACGAACACATTCAACCGGAACAAGTCGGAAATCGTCGCCGCATTGTGATTTCTGAACAATCTGGACTCAGCAATGTTTTAGCCAAAGCCCGCAGTTTTGGCATTGAACTGGATCAGCAAAAGGCAGAGGCCAGAGAAATTCTCCAGCGCCTCAAAGATTTGGAGAGTGAAGGATTTCAATTTGAAGCAGCCGAGGCTAGCTTTGTGCTGTTGATGCACGAAGCTTTGGGAGACCGCCAGAAGTTTTTTGAAGTTAAAGGTTTTCAAGTCCACTGTGACCTAATTGAGGGGAAAGAAACTAGCAACGCCCTAGCTACTGTCAAAGTCGCTGTTGAAGGGAAAAATATTTTGGAGGCGGCGGAAGGTAACGGCCCCGTGGCAGCATTAG
>JBGTMK010000378.1:0-6431 GCA_041743605.1 Nostoc sp. | reverse complement strand
GAACCAAGCCATTGAGGGAGTACGCTGGACAATTCACGATTTAGAGGTTCTACCCGAAAATGAGTGGACACGCTATGAAATTATTAATGGAGAACTCTTTGTGACTCGCACTCCTCACCGCCGTCATCAACAAGTTTGTGTAAAAATCTCTCGGCAACTCGATGTTTGGTCAGATTCGAGTGGTTTAGGAGAGACAATTGTCGCTCCAGGCGTGATTTTTTCGCAAGCAGATAGCGTTATACCGGATGTAGTTTGGGTTAGTCGAGAACGACTGGCGCAAATTGAAGATGAAGCGGGACATTTGACAGGCGCACCAGAGTTAGTAGTAGAGGTTTTATCCCCTGGTAAACAAAACGAACTTCGAGACAAGGAAGCAAAACTGAAACTTTATTCAGTTCAAGGTGTGCGTGAGTATTGGATTGTCGATCGCTTTACTAAACAAGTCGAAGTTTATCGGCGAGAAAAAGCACAGTTAGTTTTAGTTGCTACTTTGTTAGGCGATGATGAAATCACATCGCCACTTTTACCAGGATTTTGTTGTTCTATAAGTTTATTTTTTCCTGAATAATCGCAAAATCGAGAATATTTCTGGAAACTTAACCATTAAAGATTAGGAAACCACAGCAAGAATAAAGCCAATATTGCGGGTATTGATTGGATTAAAAATGCTGTTGGACGTTTCAAGGTAATGCTACCAAAAATACCTGCGATCGCTACACAAATTAAAAAGAAAATCACAATCGATGAAGGCTCAACTTGCAGAACCTTTTGTGAGATCAATAATCCCCAGATTAAGCCAGCAGCAAGAAATCCATTGTATAATCCTTGATTTTGAGCAAGAATTGTAGCAACCTCTGCTGTAGTAAAGTTTTTCAGTAATTTTTCTTGAACAAAATCTGTATTCCAGAAAAACATCTGCACAACTAAAAAAAGGATATGTATGAATGCAATAATGCCTACAAGTACCTTGACAAATGTTTCCATAATTACTATCCTCCTAAAATTTAAGTTTTAACTCACTATAGTAGTAAATGCACTTAGTTAGCTTGATTTGTATTGAAAATCCTGCACTTAACACTTGTCCTAGCTTTCCTCTCTTTTATATTTGAATAGGAGTATAGATAGTTATTCCACGACTATAAGTAGCTCTCAAAACCTGTTGGCGATTTCTTGGTTCAGCGCTAACATGAATCCACATAGGCTTTTCTAAAGTGCCAAATTCCAAAATCATTTGGTCAAAATTACAATTTTCATTTACCCATTCTGCAAATTTTTTAGTTCCTACATTTACTGGAATGACATCAGCAGCAAAGCCTTGACGATGGGCACTATTGCTAGCACCTCCTACTACTTTGTTAAGTTCTTCTGAACGAAAACCAGAATTAATTTTCAGTGAACCCAAGGCATCTCGTGCAGGTTGTAAAATTTGCTGGCATAGTCTCTCTAGGTTTTTGATTTCTCCGGGCGTTGGTGTATTTTCAATTCTCAATAGACCGCTTGTAGGAGATGTGACAAATTCCCATAGTTTAAAATCAGCACTCAAATTCATGTCAAGATCAACTTGTGTGAGTGCATCTAAAAAAAGCCAAATATCATCACTACCAATTAGCTGATTATTAGCATCAAATCCTTTGGCAACAATTCGCCGAGTGCCACCACTGTTAAAATTATAGTAAAGTGACCATTTGCCATTATTGGCAGAAGTTTTACCTAATAGCCAACGGTCATCAGCCCATAATTCCACCTGAACAATATTCGTGTTAGAAGTTCCTTGAAAAAAGATTGGATCTTTTAGTTTTAACTCTGCATCTTTGTGAGGTTTATCGATTGTCATTCCCATTTATACCTCTTCTTAATTCCAAGAAAGTATGAACGTAATATTACTGTGGTGTTATTCTGCACATCCTAATCAAAACTTAAACGCGATCGCTCTGTAAGTAAGGAAAAGTGGCGTTGCATAAAGGCGGGATAAATTAGCGGTTAAAACCATTTAAATTTCGTTCCTAATTTGGCGAAATTATCCCATTTTTCAGCAACGCCCTGTTTCTAATAAGCTTAGAAGATGGTTATCCCTTTGCTATTTTTATCGTTATCAGCAAAGTAAAAAATTTGGTGAATTTTTCCTTTTACCAAATCACAATAGTCAGGCTATTAATTAATTGGTGTTGCAATAACAGCAAAACCTAAACGGGGCGACTTTATTTCCGGAAGACAATCACCGTTAACTACACATTTTTGAATAATGTTAGGGGTGTTTACCACTTTTACAGAAACGTTATAAGCGCCAAGATTTAATCCACTATTTCCTGTCATCATAGATACTATCTGCTCAACACCTAAGTTGATTGCAGTTTGAGAAGCAAAAATACTCATAAAAGTGAGTTCAGTTTTTAATCTTTCGGTAATTTGGCGAGTAAGCTCTGCGCTATATGCTCCACCAGAAATAACAGCGGCAATTCCGTTAGCTCCTTGGTTTTCTACGGATGCCCAATTAACAAAGGATTCTGAAGAGAAATACACTATTGAACCTGTGTGACTAGCTATTATGCTGTTTTTAACGTCATTGTAAGTATCACGATTAGCATCCTTAAATAGAGGTGGTGTAATATTTACACTAGTTAATAAACTACCTAACGTAGGCATTTCTCCATTGAGGATTTTGGTAAATGCACTTGCATCTAGCTTTAAATTACCAAGACTTCCACGACCGCAGTTAAAAACAGGTTTTTGTTCAAGAGTTGACAAATTGAAAGTGTAATCATACTTACAGGTAGCTGAACCGGTAGTAGATACAACTTTTTCTGGTGTGATTGTCCTTATTTCCATTACTGTATAAGGTACTTTTTCTTTTCGGTGATTAGTAAAATACTCTGGCACTTTTACACAAACACCCAATTTACATTTTTTATGCCATCTTACATCAGGATAAGGAACATCTACCCAGCGCCATTTATCAACAGGAACTTTTGTTTTTACCGCCGGAATTGTTTCTTTCCAAGTATGTTTAGCCTGAACCTTTGCAATCAGATAAACTGTATTGCCTGTTACATTGTATTCAATCTTTTCAATATTATTTTCACCTTGATTACCTATCTTGACTACATTTATGGCAGATAAAATGCTATTTGCTTTAGATTGCCATTGACTAGCAATTGAATCCAATTTAGGAATACAATTTACCATTTTCTGGTCAAGAGGCTGAAGTAAATTGATTACTTGAGGTGTGCTAGTCATTGGGTCTTTTGCACAAGCTTCAAGATTATATGCTTTTGCTTGCTGAGATAATCCTAATATGGTAAAAACAGTTAATGTGGAAATTAGTTGAAATTTCATTTTTATATCCTCGAAATATGTAACCAATAAGTTAACTATGCTAACTAGGTGATTAATTACCTAGCTAATTCTATTGCTCTATAACAAGTTGCCAAAATTCATCAAAATAAACTTTTTCCTATTTAATTGAGGAACATGAATTATTGAACTTCTTGTCTTTCCCAATTAAAATCCAAGCCCGCTCGTTCTGTCAGTGAGAAAAAGTGTGCTAGTTAATGTAAACAATTGTAAACTTTGCCATAATTTTCCCAGCAAGAACAGACAAGTTAAATACTTAAACGATACGTGGATCTTGTTGAGCGATGACAGGGGAAGAGGCACTCAAATTAGTCGATGCTGTTTTACGCTCTACGGTCTTGGGGCAAGGACTAAATGATATTCAGTCTGTAGTCTTTCTCGAAAGTTGGATTGGACGCACTTATGCGGAGATTGCGGACAAGTTAGGTTATGATTGTGACTATGTTAAACAGGTAGGTTCGCAATTGTGGCGATCGCTTTCCCAAGTAATTGGCGAAGACGTATCCAAGAAAAATATTAAAACTATTCTGCATCGCTATCAGCAATCCCAAAGCACTACACAAGATTGGGGAGAAGCCGTTGATGTTTCCCGATTTTATGGTCGCCAAGCAGAACTGCAAACTTTATCAACATGGATTGGCAAGGAGCATTGTCGTTTTGTCGGGATTTTTGGACTCGGTGGAATTGGCAAAACTACTCTCTCGGTGAAACTTGCCGAGCAAATTCAGTCCCAGTTTGAATATGTAATTTGGCGTAGTTTACAGCAAGCATTGCCACTAAATACCTTACTGGGCGAGATTTTGCCGATTTTAATGGGTTCAGAGGCAACAATCGATAGTTCAATTAATCTTTTGATGAAACAGTTGCAGCAAAAGCGTTGTTTGTTAGTTCTTGATAATGTCGAGTCAATTTTACAAAGTGGAAATCGGGGGGGAGAATACCAACGAGGGTTTGAAGCATACCAACAGCTATTTGAGCGGATCTGCGATGAACTCCACCAAAGTTGTCTGATTGTCACTGGACGAGAAAAACCGGGTAAAATTGCAGTGCGATCCGGAGAAAACTTACCAGTGCGATCGCTCTCTTTGTCAGGACTATCAGTAATAGAAGGTGAGCAAATACTGATCGCTAAAGGGTTAAATACAGCACCTCAACATCAAAACTTGGTCAATTACTTTGGTGGTAATCCACTCGCCCTCAAAATTGCCGCAACGGCTATTCAAGATATATTTTGTGGTGATACACAAGCATTCTTGGCACAAGGTAATACCCTTTTTAGCGATTTATGGGACTTACTCAAGCAACAATTTGAGCGTTTATCGCCTCTGCAACAACAGATTATGTACTGGCTAGCGATTAACCGAGAAGGAGTAACGCCAGCGAAGTTACAAACCGAAATATTGCCGCAAGTATTTTGGCAAAAACTCTTGGAAGCCTTGGAATCACTCAAGGGACGCTCTCTTGTGGAGACAAGAACCACAGGGTTAACGCAACAACCCGTAATTATGGAATATGTTACAGAACAATTTATCCAGACTATTGAACGGGAAATTACTACAGGCGAACTTAACTTATTCAGAACTCATGCCTTAATTGAAGCCCAAACTCAAGACTACGTGCGCGAAGCACAAATTCAATTTATTCTGCACCCCTTAGTGGAGCGACTTTTAACCCACTTTCATACTCAAGCCCAACTTGAGGAGCGCCTTTGCCAAATTTTAGTGCAATTGCAATATCAAACAGCAGTGCAAACAGGCTATGCAGGGGGAAATCTACTAAATCTATTCTCAATATTGCAAACCGATCTGAGTGGCTTTGACTTTTCTCATCTGGTTATTCGCCAAGCTTACTTAGCAAATGCTACATTACACAATACGAATTTTACTGGCGTTAATATTAGCGAAAGCGTCTTTGCCGAAACTTTTGGCGGTGTCCTCAGTGTTGCTTTTAGTCCAGATGGAGAGTATTTAGCTACCAGTGATACCAAAGGTGAAATTCAAATTTGGGATAGTGGCACTGGCAAACAACTAATGTGTTGTCGGGGACACCAACATTGGACATGGGCTGTCACTTTTAGCCCAGATGGGCGGTATCTGGCCAGCGCTGCTGATGATTATTTAGTGAAGTTATGGGATGTGGAAACTGGGCAATGTCTGCACACATACAAAGGACATACATATTCAGTTAATGCTGTTGCTTTTAGTCCTGATGGTAATATCCTTGCGAGTTGCGGCCAAGATTTAACTATTCGTTTGTGGCAGGTTGGATCAGAAAAGCTGAACCGAGAAGTTCAGACTTTAGTTGGTCATGAAGGTAGAGTTTGGGCGATCGCTTTTCACCCTAATGGTCAAATTCTTGCCAGTTGTGGAGAAGATTGTACAATTCGCCTGTGGGATATAACTACTGGTACGAACCTTGGTGTTTGGCAAGCACATGATCGCTGGGTGCGATCGCTGGCATTTAGCCCAGATGGTCAATTACTCGCAAGCAGCAGTTATGATAATACGATCAAACTTTGGGATGTTCAAACCCAAGAATGTCTGCAAACCTTACGCGGACATCGACAGGCAGTCACAGCGATCGCATTTAGTCGAAAGGGTCAACAGTTGGCTAGCAGCAGTTTTGACCGCACTATAAAATTATGGGATGTCGTCACCGGAAATTGTCTGAAAACCTTTCTCGGTCATAGCAGCCGAGTTTGGACGGTTGCTTATCATCCCAATGAGCAACAATTGGTCAGTGGTGGCGATGACCACGCCACCAAACTATGGAATATTCAAATAGGACGCTGCACGAAAACATTCACAGGACATACCAATAGTGTATTGTCCCTAGCTCTAAGTCCAGATGGTGACTATCTAGCAAGTGGACACGAAGACCAAACAATTAAGTTATGGGATATCAAAAACGGTATCCTAATGCAAACATTACGCGAACATACCAACCGCGTATGGTCGGTGGCGTTTCAACCTAATAGCCAGAATCCTTTACTCGTCAGTGGTAGTGCAGACCCTAGCATCAAATTATGGGTCTGGAAGTTAGGAACCTGTCTACAAACATTACACGGTCATACTAGTTGG
>JBGTMK010000377.1:0-2970 GCA_041743605.1 Nostoc sp. | reverse complement strand
AAGGATTCTGGTTCTTTGGTTACTTTTATGAAGAATTAATAGAAAAATGCCAGTTTAATAAACTGCGTAATCGAAAATTGCTAAAATTACGAAAGCCATTAAAGAATCTTCATTTTTAATTAAACTATATTTGCTTTTACTTAATGCCTCTAGTCTGCGAGATTTTTCGGATTTATCTTCTAACGACATTGCTGCTTTCTTCTCAGTTTTACGCATCCTATCTAATTCATCATTTACAAGTTAGTAATAAATATCCTGCACGTCCCAATTCTCGCTTGAGGTTTGTCTCGTAGAATCCTGGTAATATTATCATTAAATAGAGCTTGTTGCGAATGAAGGCTCTTTTTCTTTTAGCATAAATTGCTACACTCTTTGCAATATAAGCATTCTAAACTATTTTGTTTCCCCGCAAGATTTTGAGGCTACAAGACTCGGCAGAAATACTCCCGGTACAAATTACATCTAGGTATTACTTGATTATTGTGTTGCTGCACTAATCCCATACTGTGCAACTTATAAATCTGCATTGAATCTAATTCCACTGGCTCAGGTGACGTAACCACCTTTTTTAAGGCTTCTTTTAAATCTTGAGTCTCTTGCGAGTATAGCGTATCTAAGTACCGCCGCAAATGGTTGCTGTAAATTCCTGCTTCTGTAGAAGCATCTTGTAATAGCTGCTTTAATGTTGTCTTTCCAGTGCATACTTCATACATTGCTAATCTGATTAGATAGGGATGTCCTCCTACTACTTTCATTAATTCCTCTACCTGGATATTGTTCCAATTCAATTCATGAAGGTGAGCCAAATGTATGACCTGATGGTAGTCAAATTCCAATAACACCACTGGTAGCCCCGCATTAAAGGGAGATTGATTCATGTCTAAGGGGATATAAACTTCGGTAGAATGTGCTATCACCAGCCTTAGTTTTTTCCATTGATCAGAAATTTTTCCCTTTTCATGCCAGCTTCGCAGCATCCCTAAAAAATCTTCAACCACTTGGTTATAGGGAAAAATCTGCTCCACTTCATCTAATCCTAAAACCAAGGCACAGTCTATTTCTGACAATAAATACTCTTCAAAATATACTGTACAATTATCATTACTACCTAAAATTTCTGTATCCCAATACTCTTTTAAACGATTTTCTAACTTTAATTTTCGACCAACCATTAAACACAACCAGCGTACCAACTTATCCAGATTAATTAAGATTGCACGCTCTACACTAGAAAAATTCAAATATACTGTTTGATAATTATGGAACTCAGCATGATGTAAAATCCTGTGAATCAATGAACTTTTCCCCATCAGATTCGGCGCTTTAATGCGAATTAGGGAAGCGGGTTTGACAACTGTTTGGTAACAAACAGACTCTAGTCCATTTCGCTCCAAATAAAAAGGAGAACCTAGAGGAACTGAACCCTCTGGAAATGGTAACTCTGCTAATAAAAATTTTGGCTGCTTGATATTACTATCAATATTTAGAGATAGTTGCCTTTTTGACGCTCTTTCCAGCGCTCCTTTAAAATTACTCTTTGTTACCTCTTCCCCTAAAGCCTTTGAAAGCTTTTGCCACAGTTGAGGACCTACATCTCCTCTAAGGTAGTTTACAGAGAGATTGTACTGTTCTGCCATCTTTTCATAAATTACACCTTCCCATGAGGCTTTAAGCACGGCCATTTCAATATCTTTGAGGTGTTCTCTAAGATTGTTGAAGACAATTTGCTCGGTAACCTGTTTAGCTTTTTCCCACGTAAAGGCCGATTTTGAGTTCATGGATACTAAGTAAGCAAAAATCACTTTATATCTAAGAGGTTGTTTGAAAAGTACTCTTGTCGGTATCAAAAGTTTTAGATCCCCCTAAATCCCCCTTTTTAAGGGGGACTTTGACTTCCGGTTCCCCCTTTGTTAAGGGGGGTTAGGGGGGATCAAAAGTGCCTAAAGTTATAGAGAAATACTTTTCAAACATCCTCTAAAGTTGAATTCTACAATAAATCAGCCGAATATCTAAATTTTTACTCATAACCTGTAGTTAATATTAAATTAATGATTTACTAATATTATTCTAGTAGGCTGTGAATACAACACCTTAGCGTTGCTAAATAAAAAGATGAGTTGATTTATGCAGGTACAGTTTGATACTTTAATTAATAAATATTTTAAAAGTCCGACATATACCCGCCCGTTGTGCTAACCATGCTTCATCACTAAGGAGTTTGGCACGGGGGTCACAGTAACGCTGACTTTTTGCCACAAACACATCCCGGCGACGCAACGCCGACCTTAAGGATTGTAAGACACAGAACGTATAAGCTTTACGGTCAATTGTGCCATTGGGAAGAATGCAATACCGAGTCCAACCTTTGGTAATCACTGAAAGCGGTGCAGCACTCATGTCGGGTCGATTTCGACCCTCAATAGAACGTAAAAATAAGAGCGCATCCAAAATATGTGCTGCATTCTCGGAAGATGAAAATTCAATTTGAGAGAGTAGCGAGGGGAGGAAAATACGGATTCCACGCCAACGAGACAGTAGCAAATCATAATACTCATCTTCTTCTGGACGAGCCAATGACTTGACCTTAGCTACAGCCAGAGCCAACTGTTCCTGACTAACTCTAGCAAAAGCGGACATCCTGACATTGATATCCTCGTATTCTGTGTCTATTAGCACTTCAACCGCCTCCGTTAGTTTGAGTGCGGCGGCATCTAAATCTTTTAGCGTCCGTAAGCGTTGTTGTTCACCCTCCCGCTTAGATTTCGACAACAACCCTTTCACCAGTAAATCAAATAAATCAATGACATCATCGGTTGCCGTATATTCTAGTAACCCAAGTTGCGGGTTATAAAATTCTGAATGCTTCGTAACCGTTAATTTAGGTAAATGCACATGAAAAGTTGACGATTGCGGTAGAATGCAACCGTACTTTAAAGTGAACCCTAAAGTATAGAAATTAACTTATTAGAT
>JBGTMK010000376.1:0-3138 GCA_041743605.1 Nostoc sp. | reverse complement strand
AGACAATTAGCTAAAAACTGATACAATTTTGTACTTAGCCTATGATTTTTTAGCTAATAACGTTGAAAAAAAGTTGCAATAAGTTTAAAGTAATATCTTAATTTCTCATACAACATATTAAAAATGTCTAGCTAAAAACTGGTATATTTGGTTACTTTTTAATTTAATAGCCAAGTAGTTCATCAAATTATTAACAAAGATTATCAATCTAATGGATAAGAAACAGTTAACTGTTGAGACAGTACACAAATAGAATGATCAAAGCGTCCACAATGTCCCCTAGAGGATGGAAAAAGCCACAATTATCACTCTTTGCTGGTCTAGTTTTAGCACTGCTTATCCTGTTGACTTGCTTGGTATACAGTGTGACATTAGGTGCAGCAGAAATACCTTTGAGCAAGATTTTGGCATCCTTTACAGCCTTTGACAGTAGTTATGAACATTTAGTTATCCAGACTGTGAGATTACCGCGATCGCTAATTGCCATCCTTGTAGGATCAGCCTTGGCAGTATCAGGAGCATTAATGCAAGGTTTGACGCGCAACCCCCTAGCAGATCCAGGGATTTTGGGTATTCAGTCGGGGGCTGCATTGGCTGTAGTTGGCACAATTTCTGTTTTTGGCAGCTCGGACTTGAGTGTTTTAACCATTGTGGCCTTTTTGGGTGCAGGAGCCACAGCGATGTTAGTCTACTTCCTTGGTTCTCTAGGAAAAGGAGGACCTACACCATTGAATCTCACAGTAGCAGGTGCAGCACTCACGGCTCTAATCTCTTCTTTAACCACTGCTATCCTGATAATTAGTCAACGCACCTTAGAAGAAATTAGATTTTGGTTAGCAGGTTCACTGGCTGGGCGCGATATCAATATGTTCTTGCAAGCACTGCCTTTTGTGATCATTGGATTAGTCGTTGCTTTTGCCCTTGGTAGACAAATTACCACCATGAGTCTCGGTGAAGATGTAGCAAAAGGCTTAGGTCAACAGACAGCTTGGGTCAAAATCATAACTGCCATCAGCGTTGTTTTACTGGCGGGAAGTTCAGTAGCTATTGCTGGGCCAATCGGCTTTGTTGGCTTAGTTGTTCCCCACATCGTGAGATTTTTCATTAAAGCCGATTACCGTTGGATTTTACCTTATTCAGCAGTTTTGGGAGGAATTTTACTCTTAGTTGCAGATATTGCCGCCCGTGTGCTGCTCAAACCCCAGGAATTACCTGTAGGTGTGATGACAGCACTGATTGGCGCTCCCTTTTTTGTGTACCTGGCTAAGTCAAAGGTGAAGAAATGAAGGTTGATTGGTTAGTCATCCGTTCCCAGACCATATCTTTTCGTATAGACCGACGTGTACCAATAATGCTGCTTTGTTTGGCGGTAGTTATTATAGTAGCGATCGTGATGAATGTAGGGCGAGGTGAATATCCAATTTCGCCTTTGGATATCGTCAAAACTGTATTAGGTTTAAATACAGGAAACCCAGATCATCCCTTTGTGATTCACAATCTACGTCTACCCCGCACCCTTGTAGCTTTTATGGTGGGAGTGGCATTTGCTATTTCTGGGACTATCTTTCAAGGTTTAACACGCAATCCCTTAGCTGACCCTGGTATTATCGGCATCAATGCTGGGGCGAGTTTAGCAGCAGTGACAGTAATTGTCCTATTTCCATCAGCACCGATTTATACGTTGCCTGTTTCAGCCTTTGCAGGTGCTTTATTGATGGCTGTTTTAATTTACTCCCTGGCTTGGAATAATGGTAGTTCGCCGATTTTACTAATTTTAATGGGTGTGGGGTTATCTGCGATCGCCAGTGCATTCACCAGCTTGATGATTACCTTTGGGGATATTTCTGATGTCAGTAATGCTTTGGTTTGGTTGGCTGGCAGTGTCTACGGACGCACTTGGGAGCAAGTCTTTTCCTTCTTACCTTGGTTAATTGTTTTCGTCCCAATGGCATTGACACTAGCAAGGCATTTGAACGTCTTAAATTTAGGAGATGATGTCGCTAAAGGTTTAGGTACTCGCGTGGAATGGGAGCGTGGTTTACTAGTGCTGGTGGGTGTAGCTCTAGCAGGTGCAGGAGTTGCCACTGCGGGAATGATTGGCTTTGTTGGTCTAATAGCACCCCATTTAGGAAGACAGTTGGTAGGTACAAATCATGAAGGGTTGATTCCCACCTCCGCACTGTTGGGAGGAGTGATTGTTGTGAGCGCAGACTTGTTAGGAAGAACGCTGTTTGCACCTATCGAACTTCCTTGTGGGGTAGTGACTGCTGCTGTTGGTGCTCCTTATTTTCTTTATTTATTAATTCGTAACCGGAAAAAATAAAGGACGAATCAATTCAAAATTCAAAATTCAAAATTCAAAATTAAAGATTTTCTCAATCCTGCCTTCTGCCTTGTCTAAGACATGCTACGCGATCTGTGTTCTTCAAGATTCAAAATGGTATCAAATATGAAAGGATTATCAACCAAAGGTCTGTCTTTAGCTTATGATGGTGTGCCAATTATTAAAGATTTAAATTTGACCATTCCTACTGGACAAATTAGTGCTTTAGTTGGTGCTAATGGTTGCGGTAAATCAACTTTGCTAAGAGGTCTGGCCAGACTTCTCAAGCCATATCACGGTACAGTATATCTTGACAGCACCTCAATTTTTAAGCTTTCCACTAAGGACGTAGCCCAGCAGTTGGGTATTTTGCCCCAAGGGCCAGCAGCACCCGAAGGCTTAACAGTCAGAGATTTGGTAGCACAAGGGCGTTATCCTTATCAAAATTGGTTGCAGCAATGGTCAGCCAAAGATGAAAAAATAGTGCAACAGGCACTCTTAATTACAGATTTACTGGAGTTGGCAGATAGAGGATTAGATACTTTGTCTGGTGGACAACGACAGCGGGCTTGGATTGCAATGGCACTAGCACAGGATACAGATATTTTGCTTTTGGATGAGCCGACTACTTTTTTGGATTTGGCACACCAGATAGAAGTTTTAGATTTGTTGTATGAGTTGAACCAAAGTCAGGGACGGACAATTGTGATGGTATTGCATGACTTGAATCAGGCCTGCCGTTATGCCGATTATCTAGTTGCTGTCAAAAATGGTCGGATTTTTGCGGCTGGAGAACCAAGAAGAGTGATGAGTGA
>JBGTMK010000375.1:0-11416 GCA_041743605.1 Nostoc sp. | reverse complement strand
TATTTAACTATTCTGACTTCTGTTAGCGCAGCGGGGCATAGCCCATTCTGACTCCTGAATTCTTAAATATTGTCATCAATGCCACAACCTAATTCCGTTGCTATAACTGATGTGCAAGCAGCACAAGAGCGAATTTGGGGGATTGCCCACCGCACCCCTGTACTGACTTCTAGAATCGTTAACGATCGCACCAATAGCCAAGTATTCTTTAAGTGCGAAAACTTTCAACGCACCGGGGCATTTAAATTTCGAGGTGCGTACAATGCCCTAGCCCAACTATCGGTAGCACAAAAGCAAACAGGCGTTCTCACCTATTCATCGGGAAATCATGCTCAAGCGATCGCTCTAGCTGGACAATTACTCAATATTCCCACCACTATTGTCATGCCTGATGATGCGCCCGCTGTCAAACAAACTGCCACTCGTGGTTATGGTGCAGAGATAATTTTATACAATCGCCAAGAAACCAACCGAGAAGAATTAGCCCAAAATTTAGCACGCGATCGCAATCTTACTCTGATTCCCCCTTACGATCATCCCCATGTCGTCGCCGGACAGGGGACAACTGCTTTAGAACTGATTCAAGAAGTTGGTGAGTTGGACTTATTATTAGTTTGTTGTGGTGGTGGTGGATTACTTTCAGGGTGTGCGATCGCAGCCAAATCACTTTTACCCAATTGTAAAGTCATCGGAGTTGAGCCAGCCCTTGCCGACGATGCTACTCGCTCCTTTCACACCCAAACCCTGCAAACTGTCAAGAATCCTGATACCATCGCCGATGGTGCCCGGACTCCTAGCCTTGGTCAAATTACTTTCCCCTTAGTGCTACATTACGTTGATGATATGGTGACGGTATCGGAAGAAGCGATTCTTCGCACCATGTTTTTCTTGTGGGAATGTCTGAAAATTGTCGTTGAACCCACTGGGGTATTAGCTGCTGCTGCTTTACTCGAAGGTGTGGTGACAGCACCAGAGGGGAGGGTTGGTGTGATCATCAGCGGTGGAAATGTAGATTTGGCGCAAGTTGGTAAATTGTTTTCTGTGGGATTGGATTGAAAGGGACTGGGGACTGGGTGTAAAATCGAAATCTACGCCTATATATCTAATAAGTACAATAGCGATCGCGCCCCTTTTGTTTGGCATTGTACATTGCTTTATCGGCTGAAACGATGAGTATATCTGGCTTGATATCGCAGGTGGGTACGCGAGAAGTAATCCCCATACTAACGGTGACGATATTCTTAACATCAGACTTTGCATGGGGAATGGCCTGATTATGAATTGCTTGTTGAATACTTTGTGCTACTTTGATCGCTCCTACTAAGTCAGTATTGGGGAGGAGTACGGAAAATTCTTCTCCTCCGTAACGCGCCACGAGATCAGCAGGACGATGAACTCTCTGTTGCACTGTTTGCGCTATTCTGATTAGACAATCATCGCCTTCAAGATGACCATAGTAATCGTTGTAAAGTTTGAACTTATCAACGTCGAATAAAATTAGTGACAGGGGTTGTTTTTCTCGTGTAAGGCGTTTCCATTCTGCTTGCAGTCGTCCATCGAAGCAGCGACGGTTAGCTACCTGAGTCAAGCCATCTAAATTTACCAGTTGTTCTAGTTTCTGATTTGCATCTTCTACTTTTTCTTTAGCAATTACTAACTCTGCTGTTCTCTCTTGCACCCGTTGTTCCAAGGTTTCAAAAGATGTTTGTAACTGAAGTGCCATGTTGTTAAAGGATTTTGCCAGTTGACCTATTTCGTCTTTTGAGCTAATTTTGGCACGGATATCTAAGTTACCTGCGGTAAACTGGAAAACTATATTGGTAAGGGAAATTATTGGCTTTGTGAGCAGTTGCCCAATGGCAAAAGCGATGATTGTCACTACTCCAGCAATCAATACAAATAGAAACATTGTGTGACGAATTTGCTTTTCTACAGGTGCTAGGGCAACAGCAAGGGGCTGTGCGAACAACACAGACCAAGGTTTATATTTTAAACGAGCGATCGCAATCAGATTAGCCTGATTACCTGTTGCTGACAAAGATGCAATTAAATACAACTGTTTATTATCCAATGCTTGCTTAATTTTTGACTCATTAGTTGCCAACTCTTTGACAGGAATATTAGACAAACGCCGTTCCTGTTGCAGTTGAGTTACAACATCCAAAGGCAGAGGCACAATTGATTTAAAAAGCAGTTCTGGTGCAGTACTATGTGCTAGATAAATATTATTTTCATCTAAAAGAATAGCAAAAGATTTCGCCCCAGCCCGTTCAGTTTGTCGAGTTACTAACTGTTGGACAACCGTAGCATTGTATGAAACACGCAATACACCCAATATATCTCCCTTGGCATTGCGAACCGGACTGCTAAAAAAGAGGGTAACAAGGTCAGGAATTGTCGGCGACTGCTTCATGCTAGAAACAAAAGATAACCCAGTTTGCAATGGTTTTTTAAAATAATCTTGAACGGATTCATCTTTGCCAATGTTCAATGTATGTGTATCCAATACATTTTTCCCGTTTAAATCGAGCAAAGAGTATGAGAGAACATTGAGCATATCTTTGCGACTGAGACGGATTAATGTTTCTGTCGCCAATTGCATTTCGGGGCTGTCATCTCGCTGTTTTGGAGCGAGGCTGAGGTAGCGTGCCAAACCTGGTAAAATCGCTTCTACCCGCACCGCATTGAGATTTCCATCAATAAAGTCATCTATTCTGTTAGCGGTTTCGTTAGCCGCCGCAGATAGGGCTTGTTTTGCGTTTTCCGTTAGTGCTTTTTCAGTTGTCTGTTTATTGATAAATGCCAATAACAGCAATGGAACCAAAGCGACAACAAGAAACGAACCGATCAACTTTGTACGGATGCCACCCCAACGATTATGCTGCATGGCTTAAAACTAGGAGGGAGGGTTCAAGAAGGAAGAATTAAACAAACTTTTTAGCTTAGGAATCCGGGTTATATTTCCAGAGCGAATAAAAAAGTCTGCATACATCTTGGCACTTTTGTAAATAGAGTTAGGGTTACTAGATTCAAATAATTTTTGATTTTCACCTAAATCAGTTAGGTTTACTCCCTCCAGAGAGATTGTATTGCGAGGAATTTTTAATACTTTGCTGATGATCGTGTTTCCTTCCTGAACATTTGCCTTCCAGTAGGTTACGGCTTGCAACCATCCTCGCACAAATGCACGAATATCTCCGGGGCGATCGCGGATTGTCTCATTGCGAAAGACAATCATATCTAAAATCAAGCCAGGGGTTTGTTTGCTGGTAAATAGGATTTGTCCCCCTAATTTAATAGCTTCAGAAAGATGGGGTTGCCAAGTGTGTCCGGCTTGAATAACATTATTTTTCAGTCCTTGAGGAATTTCTAAAGCCTCTAATTTAACCAATTTCACATCATCGCTGGTTAATTTCGCTGTTTTCAACATTTCAGTTACAAAAACTTCGCTAAAACCGCCTAGATTTGCACCCAGCTTTTTTCCTTTCAAGTCAGCAACGGTTTTAATTTGTGATTGAGCAACTATTACATCTGCTCCTGTTGATTCATCTATAAGCATTACGCCTTGTATATCTGGATTTGTGGCACTCAAGATGATAAAACTTCCTAATGCTAATGAAATACCATCATACTTACCCGCATTAAAATTTGCTTGTTCCAGTTGGGTGTATTGTTTATAAATTAGTTCTACATCTACCCCTTGGGCTTTGAAAAATCCTTTTTCTTGAGCAATGATGCCTGGATACTCCCCAACAAAAGATCCAAATTCCACTTTCAAGGGAGAGCGTTTTATTTTGGTTGGTGCTGGAGAATGACAAGCAAATAGCAAACAGGCTGTAAGGAGGAAAATACTAACGTATCTGAGGAGTTTCAACTGGTAGTGAAGTTGATGTATTTTGTTTGTGACTTCGTAACTATCCCAACCTGATTCGCATATGTATCCGAATCGGGTTGGGATAAAGTAAGATTACTGAGAGCGATATTAGCACTACCCAGCAAGAAAAGGCAACTTTTATCTCCTAAGTTGTTTTCTGCTTGATGTATGCGATCGCTTGTTTCCAAACAGTGGTTTGCTGACTGTTTTCATCAGCAATACAGATACACTGTGTGTCTTGCCATAAAATCTTTCCTGTGAGTACATCCTTAGTACAACATTTCATAAATCTGTAACGAATTGAGTGAGGTACTAGTAAAGCTTTGCGAGACTTAATACAGCACTTCCAGCAGCTATGAGGTACATCCTCAAAGCTGAAAGCTATGATAGTCAAGGGGCAAAAGGAAAACTGTATTGCATAATAGCCGGAAGCGCTGTAACGCTACGAACTTGTGAAATTCTGTACTAAGCGAATGTTTAAATTTGTCCTATCCCTGGGTTGGTGCTACTAATGGCGTACAGATGCAAATATATGTATGCTAGTTGGATTTTCTACGCTGTCCTCAACAACTTGTGTGCTGTAGGAGAGCGATCGCTCTCCTACAGCCCATTGAACGCATTTCTACGGAAATAGTGTTTCGCAGTTTATATTTTTTTCACCGCGCACTTTTACTTAACCCTGAGTTAAAACTTATTCTTTGGCTTGTCGAACATTATCCTTCGATGGGCTTGGTTAAAGCCGTCCGTCAACGTCACCGACAAACTGCTGCTTGGTCACTTGACATTTGGGCTGATGCCTTAACTTGACACCAATGGCAATATGCCTACCCTACAAATAAAACAGGAGTCAGAATACAGAATGGGCTAAACGCCCCGCTACCGCTAACAGAATTGGTGAAAACTCTACCCATAAAGGGATAGAGTTTTAAGGCAAGATTGAGGGTTTTATCGTTTGCGCTTCAGGACTGAACTAGCCCCAAAAGTACCAAATGCCAATAAACCTAATATAGAAGCGGGTTCTGGAACACTTTGGCTAGAAGCGGTGTATTTGATATCGCCAATACCGATACCGTGGCTATCTGGATTTCTAGTACCGATATCATCGCCATCGGTAAAGACCAACTCAAAACGATCAATGGCACTAGCAAACTTCACTAATACAGTACCGAAATCCCCGTTAGTAGCATCTGAATCAAATCCTATACCATCAAGAGTATAAGCATCGACTTGCTGGATAGTATTTTTTTGACTTAAAACTGGATTAAAAATGGGGTTAACAACCTGATCTCCCAAAAATCCCTTCAAAATTACCCTATCTTGCCAAGTTTTACTATTGCTAATATCGACATCAAACAGCTTGAAGCTAACATCTGTCAGAGGACTATTAAAACCTTTGAAGCTAGTCGTCATAGTCATTGAGTTAGCCCCCTTTGTCAGACCAACTGCTGAAGGGTTAATTTGTAGATGCAGACTTTTGTCGTTTGCACCCTGACTACCATTGAGAGTGCTGCTAATGGCGGGAGTCAACCCACTACCACCAAAACTAGCGAACGTAGTCTGTGAACCAAGGTCAAATCTCAGATCAACTGTTCCTGTACCAGCTTGAAAGCTGCGAACTTCACCTGATTTTGGTGCTGTCCATCCAGTGGCGAGTTGATCCCAGTCTATCAAGGTTTCAGTGTTCCCTATATTAGATGCCTCCGCTGTTGTTGGCATTAGGACAGATCCTGTTAAGGCTACAACACATCCTAATTTCAACAAAAAACTTTTTGTCAACATATCTTTGAATCTTTAGTGTGATAGTCACTTTGTTAATACAAGTTCATCGTGTCACACCTTTTAGATACGTGTCCAGCATTTTATGGTATCTTATTTTTCACGGTGTATATACTTAAATTATGCTTCTAGTGATAGTGTAGAAAAGTTTTTTGGGCTAAAAATGCCTTAGTGAAACCCTTTTAGGCTTACGGGATTTGGTTTAAGTTAGATAAAATTGAGACTTTGGTAGTAAAAAGTACAAATAAATGTAAAGAATATATAACCCAATACAGTTCATATCAGCCCAAAAGCCTCATGTAGAGATGCGATTTATCGTGTCTTCAAAGACCAATTATCTACACCAATAACCCTTATACCAAGTGTATTGACATACAGCAGAATTCAGAATTCAGGAGTCAGAATTCAGAACTAAAACAGGCTTTATATTTGGCTTTGAGACTCAGCTTGTGTACTTCACTAACTTGAAATCCGCTGTATAAGTACTGCTTGAGTGCAGATAATTTTTACCTTACTCAGGAATTCAGCACTTTTCATAGTAGTGTGGGCATCTTGCCATCCTTCAACTAACATCAGATTATGTAGGAGAAGCAGATTAGTTTACCTAAAATTTATTTAACAAAGGCGGTAGGAAATGAGTCGCATAAATCCCTATACACTGCAAATGCAGATTACCAGAATGTTTGAGCAGGGACAATCCTTATTTGCCACAACCAAGGTGCAGGATTGGTTGAAAGAACGCAAACACAATCCGCTAGATTATGAGATTATTTTTCATCAGAAACCTGCTCCTCCTGGTTCAAAAGAAGTCATGGTAGTGGAGATTGAATTACGCCGTAAAGATGGACAACCTGTAGATCCTTGGTTGCAAGAACAAGCAAATCTCCATGCCTGATTTTAGCAAATAGCAATTTTCAATTTAAATTCAGATTATCTGAATAGAATTTACCAAAATATAGCGTTCCCAATTGCGGAACGCTTTTTATATTATGGGTAAATTCTACTTCTGCCTCTGTGATTTTGCTATTTCTGTGGTAGCTTGTGATAAATCGCTATGTGTGTATGTTTATTGAAATCACCCGATCAGGTGATTCTAATGGGTGAGGTATAAGAAACAAAAAACATCGTATCTTGGAGGCTATAAATGGTTGCTTGGCAGACCAATTTATAGTCTCAAAAATCAGGAAGTAGATAATGACTGTAAACCAAATTATTGGAGATTCACAAAAACAGATTTATGCCAACTTTGGTAAGCGCCTTTTTGCCTGGATGATGGCTCAAAGTAGCAGCACCTATGATAAAATCGTAAGTGAGCGCAAACGTTCTCTTTTTGCCAATCTTCAAGGTAAAGTGTTAGAAATAGGCCCAGGAACAGGCCCTAACCTTCCCTACTATCCTAAAGATATCCACTGGATAGGAATTGAGCCAAACCCACATATGCATTCCTATCTACAAAAACAAGCAGAAAAGCTGGGTTTAAACATCGACCTCCGCATTGGTAATGCTGAATGGCTAGATGCTGAAGATAATAGCATAGATACTGTTGTTAGTACCTTAGTTTTGTGTTCAGTGCCGAATATAGATTATACATTACAAGCAATTTTAAGAGTCCTAAAACCAGGCGGACGCTTCTTATTTATTGAACACGTCGCCGCACCTCCAGGAAGTTTATTGCGACAACTACAAAGCACAATTCGTCCGATTTGGAAAGTGATAGGTGATGGTTGTCATCCAGATAGAGAAACTTGGATAGCCTTAGAAAATGCTGGTTTTGCTAGTGTGAATTATGAGCGATTTGATGCACAATTGCCGATTGTTAGTCCTCATATTATCGGCATAGCGACAAAGTGAAAGAACTTTTAGGGGTTGCTGAGTAAAATTTAATTAAAATATTTTTCCTTGTTAATACTCCACCCATGAAGGCATGGAGTATTCTGAATTCTGACTCCTGGTTTATGGATTTTCCCGTAGGAAAGTGCCAATCTGATCTAGTTCTTGCTGATTGAGGCGAAATTCCCCAGCACCGATGATTCCTTCCACCTGCTTTGCATTGCGTCCGCCCACGATCGCAGCTGTCACCGCCGGATTGTTTAAAGTCCAAGCGATCGCTACCTCACCGGCCGAGCGATCGTGTTGTTGAGCAATGTGCTGCAACACCTCGACTAGCTTCAGATTACGAGATAGCCGTAGCTCCTGAAATTCACTGCTATTCTTACGCCAATCATCATCTGGGAAATTGGCAATCCGCTCAGGTGTCATCTTTCCTGTGAGCAAGCCAGATTGCATCGGTGAATACACAATCACACCTATGTTATTTTCCTGACAAAAAGGCAGAATCTCCTTTTCAACATCGCGCTTCACCAGTGAATAAGGTGGTTGCAATGAAGTTACTGGTGCAATCTTCTGGACACGTTTCAACTGTTCTACATTGAAGTTTGAAACCCCGATATAGCGAACCTTGCCTTCATCCTTAAGCTTGTTAAGAGTTGTCCAACCTTCTTCGATGTCTGAATCAGGGTTAGGCCAGTGGATTTGGTAGAGATCAATGGTTTCAATATCGAGTCGGCGTAGACTAGCTTCAACCTCACGTCGCACAGAATCCGCCTTCAGGCTGCGACCAATTTCACCTTTTTCATCCCAGATCATTGAGCATTTAGTGAAAATATAGGGGCGACTAGATCGACCTTTGAGCGCCTTAGCCACAACCTCCTCTGAATGTCCCAAACCATAGACAGCTGCGGTGTCAATCCAATTAACGCCGAGGTCGAGAGCGCTATTGATTGCTGCGATCGATTCCCGATCATCCTGCGCTCCCCAACCAAAAGCCCATCCACCTCCACCGATCGCCCAAGCACCAAAGCCGATTGGGGTAATGTGAAGTTCCGAATCACCAAGCTGCTTGGTTTGCATATCTACCTTCTTCGAGAATCTGTCAAACGCTAGTTTAAGCTGCAAATATTTTTTCAACAGCTATCTTAAGTATGAATTACTACTAGTGCAAACACGACAGCATTACTAAATCCTGAATCTTGTGTTTATTACTAGACTTGCTCGAAAATATTAACAGCTGTCAGTGTTCATCAAAATAGAGAATACAAGTATGTCAGAAGATTTAAAAGGCAAAGTTGCGCTGATTACAGGTGCAAACAAAGGTATCGGGTATGAAATTGCACGCCAATTAGGTTCTAGAGGTGCTACTGTTCTTGTTGGTTCAAGAGATATAGTACGTGGTGAAGAAGCAGCGAATAAACTTCGTTTAAATCAGATCGATGCTCGATCAGTTCAACTTGATGTCATAGACCAAAAAACAATCGATTCCGTGAGTGAACAAATCGAGAGCGAGTTCGGAAAACTTGACATCCTTGTAAACAATGCTGGGATATTGCTTGATAGCGATCGCCTTCCACCTAGTCAAGTTGATATTGAAACACTGCGACAAACTTATGAAACCAATGTATTTGGAGTGTTTGCAGTTACAAAAGCCCTGCTGCCACTTTTAAAAAAGTCAACAGCAGGGCGAATAGTGAATTTATCAAGTGGTTTAGGTTCTTTGACTCAAAACTCTGATCCTAATTATGAGTTCGTTGATTTTAAGCTTATTGCATATAACTCATCAAAGACAGCAGTGAATGCGATCACAGTTCTATTGGCTGCTGAACTTAAAGATACCCCGATTAAAGTTAATGCTGCTGACCCTGGTTTCACAGCAACAGACATTAATCAATACCAAGGGTATCGTACTGTTGAGCAAGGAGCGATCGCAGCAGTAAGACTTGCTACTTTACCTGATGATGGTTCTAGCGGAGGGTTTTTTGATGAAAATGGCGTAGTTCCCTGGTAAAAAGTAGAGAGGAATTGGGAATTGGGCATTGGGAATTGGGCATTGGGTAGGAAAAGGGAGAGTTAAAACTTAAACGTTGAGCCTCTGAAGATAAAAGTTTATATCTTACTCTTTATGCCCCATGCCCAATTCCCCATGCCCCATGCCCCATGCCCAATTCCTAACTTCAATAAGGATTTGAATCAATCCGTCCCCTTTTGACACTCCTGAGATAGTACCCAGAAGTTGGCCGGTTTCTCAAGTTAAAGGTATCGCCACTGCGAACTTTCCAAATTTTGTAATTGGAAAATGTCAAAGGCTTTCGAGGTTCGCATACTTCTGGTTGATGATTGCCAAGTACAAAATACGCCGCACCCCTACCCATAACTTTCACCAAACCGTTTTTATCTACAAGAACCGATGTACTTTCACTAACTGCTATGCCTAAAACACTGCTAGATACACCGTCCTTAATTTGACGGGCAATGAAAGCCATAATTCGACCCATTCTTTCTCGCCTGTCGAAGTGTGTATCTACGATAGTTCCCTTCAAATTACTCCAATTGAAAAAGTTGTAAGTAAAAGTAATGTCTCGGTAGGGATCTTCAAGTGCGTCTCTAGTTTCAATGCCTTTTTCAGAAGAAGCGCAAGCATCATAAACACAATCACTTTGGATCATCGCACCCGCACTGGTGCCACCAACACCACCTCCCTTCAGGTAAACTGACTTAACGGCAGCCTCAAGCTTGGTATCCTTCCAGTTGCGGATGTATTGACATTGATCGCCGCCAGCAAAGAAAACCACTTCAGCATTTTTGACTTTTTCAAAAATCTCGGCTTTGTTTGCTTCTTGTCTGCTGCGAATTAGAAGAGTTTCTACAGAATTTACACCCCTCATAGCAGAAATTAGCCGATTGTAATCGTGATTACCATTAGTGCGGAGAACTACAACATTCACTTTAGTACTGGAATTGCTACTTCCCCGAACTTGGTTAATCATCCACTGGATAGCATCATCAACATCGGGGCCTCCTCCACCTAAGCTTAGGACTGGCCCCCCTAAAGAGGGACGGACATCAGATGAAGGAGAGGGAGAGCGCGAGGGGCGGACATCAACAGTGTCACCCAGGAAGTAGCGTTTCCAGCTTGCAATAAAACGGGTTATTAGGAAGGTTCCCATCTTCAACAACTTGATTCCTGTACTTTTCAAGCGCCTTGCTATGCTTGGGAATGCCTTTGTCATACTAAACTTCTGGAGCAAACTGCAATTATTGCTAGGCTGTGACGCATTTTAATTGCTTATTTATTCGTGAAATTCGTCCTTTGTCATTAGTCATTTATCAGTTATCCAATGACCCATGCTCAATGACAAATGACAGTCTTAACGAAAAATATTCAATTTAGACACGCATTAGCTTAACTGTGGCACTAGAGAGGGTAAAATTTCCAGCGTACAGACCTTGTACTGTTTTTTAACGCAGATTAGCGCAGAGTAATCTTAATTCTCTGCGCTAATCTGCGAAAATCTCCACATTGCTTGTGTTATTTATATCCCCGACTTCTTGAAGAAGTCGGGGATATGGGAAGTCCCTCACCAGGCGATTTGCGATCGCTCTTGCACAACTCGCTGATATACTTCTTCTGTTTGCTTGGCTAATTTCGGCCAGCTAAAGCGCCGCTCTAAATCCTCATAAGCGTTATCCACCAACCATTGCCGATATCCGGGATTTTTCAATACTTCCAAAATTCCCCAAGCTAAAGAATCGGGATTGTTTACCCAAGTCACAATGCCTGTTTTGGTATGTTGCACCACTTCTGGAAAACCACCAGTATCAGAAACTACCACTGGAACACGAGAAGCAAAGCTTTCTAAAGCCACAATCCCAAAGGGTTCGTAAAGACTAGGAAACACGGCACAGTCAGCGACAGTTTGGAATTTATCTAAG
>JBGTMK010000374.1:0-6218 GCA_041743605.1 Nostoc sp. | reverse complement strand
GACTGACTTTGATGAATTTCTCCCAAAAGCACTTCTTGAGGTGCCCCAGTGGCAGTAGGTAGGTTGCCAGGAATGCCCAAATGTCGCCAGTAGGCTAAAACTGCAAAGGCGATCGCTTCTTTAAAATCTGCACTTAAACCGACTTCATCTGTAGTTAAGACTGGGATTGATGCCAACAACAACTGTAATCTTTGTTTCAAATAGAGATTGCGACTACCACCGCCACATAATAGTACCCGCTGTGGCATTTCCGGCAAAAAAGTGCAGTAACTATGAACACTTGAAGCAGCTGTAAGTTCTGTAAGAGTTGCCAGGATGTCGGCAGCATTGAGTTGGTATGCTTGGGCATCTTTTAAGCACTGATGCAGGTAAGTCACGCCAAATAACTCTCGGCCAGTGGATTTGGGTGGCGGCAGATGAAAATAGTCTTGGTTGAGCCATTCTTCTACCAATGGATAGCAAGGAGTACCACTTGCTGCCCAATTGCCATCTTCATCGTAAGTTTTAGTACCAGCGCTTAAATGCTCTACCGCCAGATCCAACAGACTATTTCCCGGGCCAGTATCCCACGCGCGAATTTTTGAGAGCCAGTCGCCATGTCGAGGTGGAATATAAGCAACATTGCCAATACCACCAATGTTTTGAATACAACGCCCCTCCTGGGGATGACTGAGTAAATAGGCATCTACTCTAGGTACGAGAGGCGCACCATGACCACCAATAGCAATATCAGCAACGCGGAAGTTGCTCACAGTTGTAATGCCCGTAAGATGGGCAATTAATTCACCGCGCCCTAGTTGCAGACTATAACCGAGTGGGGAGTGGGGAGTGGTTTTCTTTTCTATTCCCCTATCCGCAGGTGGTCGATGATAAACTGTCTGACCGTGGGAGCCAATGAGAGTAGCTGGCTGATGATCAATTTGAATATTTTGAGCGGCTTGGGCAAAGACAATGGCGATCGCATCATCTATTTCTGCCAATTCTGCCATTGAAATGGCAACGCCCGCGCCAACTGCCAATATTTTTTCTCTGAGTTCGGCTGAATAAGGATATGTCGCCCCGGCTAGCAACTCAACTTTGAGATCCAATTCTGTACCGGAAATCTCTACTAAAGCAGCGTCTATGCCATCTACGGACGTGCCACTAATTAAACCGATAACGCGAGTAGGGACAGCAGGTTCTTCAATTCGATGCATTGATAAAGATTCTTTTGTTGATTGCAAGGGGTAGTTTAATTCATGTTACTACTTATGTCAAAAAAACTCAGGTGGCGCAGTTGACTGGAGAAGAACAAGTAGGCAGAGCAAGGGAAAAATATCAAAATCAATAGCAATAAGCACGTATCTATTTCTATTGATATTTATTCAGGAAACAGGGTCTTCAAAGGCTGTCCCGGTCTTTAAGAAAAAGAACATCCCAAAATACAATTTTTTAATATGTATGAGCTAACTTTACAACTTTTTTATCTTCAGACAACAAACAGATACTCTATGGATCTTTTGGGAAATAGCCAAGACAAAAGCACAGTTATGTAAGGGATTGACATAGCGCAATGCCTTATGCATTCTTTATCTAAAACCCTAAATATATAAGCTGCCTGTAAATGACAAAATAGTACCTTTTGTAAATAAAGCTTGTTTATGATTTAGCACTGATAACTTTGCGCTTTCTACATAAAGCAATAGATATCGCAGAACACAATATCAGTGATTATCCTCTAAACAAAGTCCAACAATCAACATTTTTGTCTGGGCAGAATCAAATCGAGAAAGTAGTAATCCCTCTGATGTTGGAATCTAGAAGTACATCGCACAATGAGGCTATGAACACGAAAGATTAAAAACAAAAAGGATTCTAAAATGAAAAATCTTTTAATTAAGTCAGCGATCGCTTCTAGTGTTGTCTTGTCCTTAGCTACTTTTACCCGCCCTGTAATGGCTGCGTCTTTCTCGATATCAATAGAAAACCCAGGCGTACAAAATGCAAATTTATCAAATCTTGTTAATGCTAATATACAAAATTTTGATGGAAAAGCACAAGGTTACAGTGCAACAGGCTTTCAATGGAATGAGGGAGGAACAAATATTGGTAACTATGAGAATACTCTGGTCATAAATGCAGACCAATACGGTGGTGCTGGTGGAACAGGCAAATATTTTGATGTAGACACGAATAGATCGGGTAATGGTCAGAAGGTTTCCACTCTCAATTTGACAACCCCACAAAGTTACTTTGGACTTTGGTGGTCTGCGGGAGATAGTAGCAACGTACTTACATTTCTTTCACAAGGTCAGGTTGTCTTTTCTATGACCACCGCTGATGTAGTTGATTACATCGGAAATCTATCAAATAAAACCAGCTATTACAGTAATCCTAATTCGGCATTCCAAAATCAAAATTCTGGAGAACCCTATGCGTTCATCAACTTCTACAATGTTGGCGGAACTTTTGATCAGGTTCAATTCACAAATATTGGCGGAACTGGTTTTGAATCAGATAATCACACAGTCGCCACTGGCTACAAGACTATCACCGGTGATGTAGTTATTAAAGCAGTTCCTGAGTCTTCTTCCGCATTAGGAGTTTTTGTAATTGGTTTTGTGGGTGCTACTTCAGTGCTGACTCGTCGAGTCAAGAAAAAGTCAGCTTTGCAATTGTCATAAGTCTAGCGACTTGTAAACAAGACAATTTCTAGCTCACGTTCAGGGTCTTCTGCACTTCTGATGAAATTTGCGGGAATAAGCTAATCGTCATTCATTTTTCCAGAATGATTCGCTTGTAGTAAGCGGCTCTATCCCTACTTTTATGCAACTTAAACGCTAATTAGCTTACCACTCTCAAGCGATCGCCACTTTCATTAGCACCGTTTTAAAGCAATCTTATTAAAGATACTAATTATAACTCAGTAAGATTTGCCTAATTTTATCCATACCTTGCTCCCAGCTTGACTTTACGTAGCTTGCCGTAGTCAGGATTTCAGAAGTTATAGTGACAAGTAAACATTAAATACAAGTTAGGGTGAGCTTACTTAGGTAAACTCGCCCTAATTTATTTGCCATTTATTTTATGATCAGCGGCTCTACAACAATTGGATAATGCCCTGATTGCTTTCTGCTTAGAGATGTGGGCATTAGGCTTAACTTGGGATAGAAATGATTCTAAAACCCAGGTCTTAAGAATCGATATGATAGAAAAGTAGATAAAACTTAAAAAATATTTATCGAATGGTGCTTCAATCATCTGGCTTGTCCAAGGTCAAAGACTCAATAACACAAAAAATCTTTTTGGGTAACGAACCCAATGCTGAGTTGATTGCAATTCTCACCGTTTACTTTGTCCAAGGAATTTTAGGGCTATCACGTCTAGCCGTAAGCTTTTTCCTCAAAGATGAACTGCTGTTGAGTCCAGTCGAGGTGTCGGCGCTATTGGGAATTGTCTTCCTGCCTTGGATGATCAAGCCGGTGTTTGGTTTTATCTCTGATGGCTTGCCTATATTTGGCTATCGTCGGCGTCCTTACTTGATTTTATCGGGGATATTGGGAACTGTTTCCTGGGTGAGTTTGGCCACAATAGTTCATACTAGCTGGGCAGCTACCTTAGCGATCGCTCTTGGTTCTCTCTCCGTCGCTATGAGCGATGTGATAGTTGACTCGCTGGTTGTGGAAAGAGCCAGAGGCGAATCCCAAGCGAAAGCTGGTTCACTACAATCTCTGTGTTGGGGTGCTTCTGCGATCGGAGGTTTAATAACAGCATACTTTAGCGGTCTGCTGCTCCAATACTTTACTACCCGTACTGTCTTTGGAATTACCGCCCTCTTCCCTCTCATCGTCTCAGGGGTAGCTTGGTTAATTGCTGAGTCTCCCGTTAGCAAAGATGCTCAAGATGGTAATCACACCAACTCTTTACCAATCAAACATCAACTGAAGCAGCTACGCCAAGCCATTAGCCAAAAAAGAATTTGGCTACCAACGGTGTTTGTCTTCATCTGGCAAGCTACCCCAAATGCTGACTCAGCCTTTTTCTACTTCGCTACCAACGAACTCCACTTTGAACCAGAATTTTTGGGGCGAGTAAACTTGGTGGGAAGTTTCGCTTCTTTAGCAGGTGTTTGGATTTTTCAACGTTTCCTCAAGAGCATCCCTTTTCGGGTGATTTTTGCTTGGAGTACTGTGCTTTCCTCAATGTTAGGAATGACAATGCTGTTGTTAGTGACTCACACAAACAGGCTGTTAGGTATAGATGACCACTGGTTTAGTTTGGGTGATAGTCTTATTCTCACTGTGATGGGGAAAATTGCCTTTATGCAAGTGATGGTTCTAGCAGCAAGGCTTTGTCCCCCTGGAGTGGAAGCGACATTATTTGCTTTGTTAATGTCGGTGTTTAATTCAGCAGCAACGGTTTCCCATGCATTCGGGGCATTAATCACCTATTGGCTGGGAATCACCGCAACGAACTTTGAGTCACTTTGGCTATTGGTGGTAATTACTAACCTCAGCACGTTGTTACCCCTACCATTTATCAACTGGCTACCTGCTGCTGAGGAACAAACTGAGACACCCAAAGATTCTGAACAACCGTTTTTGCCTGATTTGATGTCTGAGTTGGTACTGAGAGAATCAGAGTCGAAAATAGTGGAATAGTGTAAGAAATCTCATGCAAATTCAAGCCAGTCCGCTGTTTTACTGTTGTAGTAACTGGCGGCGTAAAGTTGCAAAGAAAGTAATTTGAGCGGCTACATTTTCTTGTATTAGGTAACAATAATAAACCAAGTATATGCAGAGTTTTAAAAGTCAAGAGAGCTTAGTTACAGAAAAATCCTACACTCGTGCAGACTGGCAAGGAGGATATAAATCTCTTACTCAAGAATTTGATTATTGGATTGATGATATAGAAGGGCAAATTCCTACAGAATTGCAAGGTACGCTGTTTAGAAATGGCCCTGGTTTACTGGATGTGAATGGGCAATCTCTTCATCACCCCTTTGATGGGGATGGGATGATTAGCAAAATTACCTTTACTAATGGCCGTGCCCATTTTCGCAACCGCTTTGTCCGTACAACTGGCTATTTGGCAGAGCAAAAGGCGGGAAAAATTCTCTATCGCGGTACTTTTGGTACTCAAAAACCCGGCGGTTGGCTAGCTAATATCTTTGACTTCAAACTCAAAAATATTGCCAATACAAATGTTATCCATTGGGGTGGTAAACTGCTAGCACTCTGGGAAGGCTCTGAAGCACATCGCCTCGATCCCTACACTCTTGAAACCTTGGGTAATGAATATTTTAATGGTGTTTTGTCACCGGGTGACGCTTTCGGTGCACATCCCCGTTTGGAAAAAAATTGCGATCAAGATGGAGGTGCATCTTGCCTAGTAAATTTCTCGATTAAGCCAGGATTATCTACCACTATTAATATCTTTGAGCTAAACCCAACGGGTGAAATTATCAGACGGCACGCTCATAAAGTTCCAGGTTTCTGTTTTATTCACGATTTCGTAATTACTCCCAATTACTGTATCTTCTTTCAAAATCCTGTCACCTTCAATCCCATACCTTTCGCCTTGGGAATACGTGCGACAGGAGAATGTATTAAATTTCAGCCAAATCAGCCAACTCAAATTCTAATTATTCCCCGCTTCCCTAAAGAAGGGCAAGAAGAGATGAAAATTCTGGAAACTCAGTCGGGTTTCGTCTTCCACCACGTTAATGCTTTTGAGGTGGGAGAGGAAGTTTTGATTGACTCCATTTGCTATCAAGATTTGCCAGAAGTGGAACCTAAAAGCGATTTTCGGGAAGTTGATTTTGAGGCGAATTCACCTGGACAACTTTGGCGATTTTATCTGAATCTCAAGAATGGAACAGTCCGACGGGAATTGATTGATGGCCGCTGTTGTGAATTTCCTAGCATACATCCGGCGAATGTGGGACGCTCTTATCGATATCTATATATAGGTGCGGCTCATGCCGAAACTGGTAATGCTCCTTTACAAGCATTGCTGAAAATTGATTTAGAGTCTGGAGAAAGACAAGTATGGAGTGCTGCACCCCGCGGTTTTGTGGGTGAACCGATTTTTGTGCCGCGCCCAGGTTCCGAAAAGGAAGATGATGGTTGGGTATTAGCTTTGGTTTATGATGCTGCTCATCACCGCTCAGATGTGGTAATTTTGGATGCTAGTGATTTCTCTAAAGGAGCGATGTCTGACGACAAGTCGCTTTGCGC
>JBGTMK010000373.1:0-4260 GCA_041743605.1 Nostoc sp. | reverse complement strand
AAAACAGCAGCGATCGCTGATAAGTCTGAACTGAGCGCAGAATATTTTGACACTTATAATCAGATAAAAGGTTTACCGGAGCGGGAGATTAAATTACTGCTAGCAGAAAAAGATAATCAAATCCGCAGATTAGAAAATATGGTGATGACGGCGTTAGAACGTCCTAGCTTTTATTCAAACGTTGAGCAGGTAGGTTTTATGACTAACAATCCCGGTGGCTTTTCAGTTGGTGGTTCAGTTGATGGCGATATCAACAATGTCCAGGGTGACAACAACCAACAAAGTTTATGGTTGACCAATACATTTTCTCTGGAAGTCTACCTGAAAATGCCAGTACTTATGTCAAACGAGAAGCTGATGATGAATTAAATGAGGCGCTATTACTTGGTAAATTTTGTTATGTACTAAATTCTAGACAGAGTGGAAAGTCCAGCTTGCGTGTAAGAACAATGAGCCGTTTGAGTGAAGCTGGTGTAGAGTGTGCATCTATTGATTTATCCTCCATTAATATTCAGACAGCAACTCAAGAAAATTGGTATGCAGATTTGATTGTTAAGCTCATCGATAGTTTTGCCTTGGATGTGGACTTTAAAGCTTGGTGGGAGCAGAATCAATTAAATTCACCATTGTTAAGATTTAGTAACTTTCTAACAAAAATACTTCTTGCAGAAATTTCAGAAAATATTGTAATTTTTATTGATGAGATTGATAGTGTTCTGAGTTTGAATTTCCCTACAGATGACTTTTTTGCTTTTATTAGGTCTTGTTATAATGAGCGAGTTGATAACCCCCAATACAATCGCCTAACTTTCTGTTTACTGGGGGTCGCATCACCAACCAGTTTAATACAAGATAAGAACCGTACCCCGTTTAACATTGGTCAGGCTATCTCCCTCAAGGGCTTTCAACTGCATGAGGTTGAACCATTAGAAAAGGGTTTACGTAAAAAATTCAGTCATCCCCAAGTAGTAATGCAAGAAATCTTGCACTGGACTGGAGGACAACCCTTTTTGACTCAAAAACTGTGTCAGTTCATGGTTGAAGAATCTGAGCAAGATAACCCTCGTTCAGTAGAGCAAGTTGTCAAGTCACGGATTATTGAAAACTGGGAATCACAAGATGAACCGGAACATTTGCGAACGATTCAAGCCAGGATTTTACGCGATGAACAACGGGCAGGTTACTTACTAGAGCTATATCAGCAAGTGTGGTTGACTGAAAAGCAGTCTAAAATTATAGCAGATAATACTTTAGAGCAGAGCGAGTTACAGCTTTCAGGATTGATTATTAGGCAACAAGGTAACTTAAGAATCTATAATCAGATTTATCGTGAAATCTTTGATTCCAGTTGGATTGAAACTCAATTAAATAATCTACGTCCTTATTCTGAAAACTTTCGCTTTTGGGTGGCTTCTGGAAGTGCTGATGAATCACGGCTACTACGAGGCAAGGCTTTACAAGAAGCAGAAGAATGGGCAAGGGATAAGAATCTAAGTTATCAGGATAAACAGTATTTAGCAGCCAGTAAAGAGAAAGAAATTCAGGAAAAAATTGCTGCACAAGAAAAAGAAGCTGTGTTGGAGCGTGAGACGAAAGATAGGGAATCAGCAGAGGCGAGAAATCAATTGCTTAGTGCAGCTAATAAGAAAGCTCAACGACGAATTAGTATTGGGGTTGTTGTTTTGGTTGTAGCAGTTTTGGGAGCAGCAATTTTAGGAATATGGTCTAGGAAGGCGGTTGAAGTAGCCAATTCTCAGGTTAATGAAGCTAAAAAAAGTTTAACACAAGCCCAGCAAAAGGCTACAGAAGCAGAGGAAAATGAGCGAAAGGCTAGAGATAATGCTGCACAAGCAAAAAGGTTAGAACATACATCTAGAAAAAGTGAAAAATCAGCACAGCAAAAAGCAATAGAAGCTAATAAAACTGCTAAAGAAGCACAAAGGCAAGCACAATTTTCCAAGGAAAGTGCATCAAGATTTAAGCAAGATGCAGCAAGGGCAAGACAAAGCTTAAGTGAAGCTCAGAAAACAAAATTAAAAATTGAAGCAGAACTTCAGAGGATAGAATCTAAATTTAACCAAACAAATGCAAAAAATGAAGAAACTAAAACAGAAGTTGCAAACGTTCGCCAACTTGTAGCCTTAGCTGGACAATTGCGGAACCAAAGTTCATCAGCTTCAGATGAAGCTTTAAGGTTGGCAGCACTATCATTTAATATCGATAATCATCAACTTAAACAAGCATTAGTTTTCGCTACGAGATCCCAAGCATATCAACAATTGGGAAATTTACAAGAAGCAGAACCAGAAATTCAACAAAGTCAGACATTTTTACTTGGTTCTGATAAAAAACTTTTAAAATCGAGCCAAGGCTTACAAGTTGAAGTATTAGTACACAAGAGTCAAGGTGATTTTCACACTCAAGATAAACAAACCCAGAAAGCTATAGCATCTTATACTCAAGCATTTAATATCCTAAAAACTCATGCCGATGAAACTGATTTTACCAAAGACAATCAGTTGCTTACAGGCGAGAATATTGAGTCAGTTTATCGAAGCTTAAGGAAGTTAAAATCTCAATATAAAGAAGTTGAGTTAGCACTAACGCAACATTTATATGCTAAAATTGAGTATTTTTTGAAGGCTAAAAACTGGGAAGCTGCTGATAACAAAACTGACCAACTTATGCTTAATATTGCGAAAAGAGAAGAAGAAGGATGGATAGGTGTAGAGCAAATAAATAATTTCTCTTGTCCAGACCTACAAAGAATAGACCAGCTTTGGGTTCGCAATTCAAACAAGCTTTTCGGATTTAGTGTACAGAAACAGATATGGATTAGCACAGGAAATAGACTGGGTATCAAACTAGAAGATAACGCAAATTATTTACGTTTTGCCGAGGCAGTTGGATGGTATGAGCCGAGGCAGTTGGATAGTTTTGGTCTTGTGAGTTATAGTGAACTAATAAAGGGTATAAAGGATAACCCTAGTAGGTATTATGGGGCGCTACCAAATCGATATCACTTGGATTTTGGTCGGATGCACTCGACCTCGACCTTCTTCTCTCGCGCTGCGATTTGTAAAGTGTAACATCTAAGGCTTTCGGAATTTTGTAAACATTTATTTCTGACTCTTTTTCCACGCATGAATCAAAATTTCAGGAATCCGATACCTGGCACTGGTGGCTGATAGCAATTCGCCTGAACAAATTTTGCTGCTACCTCATGTACCTCCGTACTCTCCGTCACTCTTTGCTTGTTCCAAGGTAAACTCAACTGTCCAGGTGACGACTTTTTCGCCTTCGCCCCCTTGAGAATCGATGGCAAAAAGTTGCTGCCCCAATAATTTCGTTTGTCTGGTTTCGCCTGTGGTCGGTACTTTTGACAAAACCTGCATCCGCTTTGATTTCTACACCCGAAACTGAATTTTCAGTCAAACGAAGCAGAGGGGCGACTCGATTCTATTTTCTGATCTGCGAGCGCTGAAGTTGAAGATTTTTCAATTTGGGCAGGCGGCGCGGCGGAACCAGTACCTTCTCTACGAGACGCTACGCGAACATGACAGTCTTTCTGCTCAACGCCACAATCCTGGTTTTCAGCAAACAACGAAGCGGGATTACTCTGTGCATCATCCACAAGCGCCAGCGTCATGCAGTCCATTGCCACAGGCAAGTCTATTCTCTTTCTCTGACACGCTTTCGACAGACTGAGACGACGCGACCGCCAAGGGCGCGTGAGCCGTCCCCTCCTCACGCGGATTCTGTGTAGGCGTGTTAGAGATACATCTCACAAACTCTTTTGACTCAACTCATAATTCAGCTTTACCAAGTGTGATTTACAGGAAATCGACAAATATCAAATAGCATGGGACGATTACTTCAAGTTGAAAGATAATAGAGATATATACTTTAGGTAAAGCAATATCTCATGGTTAATGTTATTCGAGGTGATGTAGATAATAAGCCAGTTTCATCTAGAAGGCTAGCTGAGTACTTTGAGAATAGACCCGATATCAATGGCAGCTTATACCTGGGATATCCAATAATAGGAACACCTCAAGGTGGTTATCAAATTGATGCTCTTTTATTATCTAGAGAGCATGGTATTGTTATTTTTAATATTATTGAGGGAACTAACATTAACATAGATATAGAAGAGGCACAAGATGAAAGTGTAACCAAAGTTCTATAATTACTTCACATTATCAAGTGCTATATAAAGAGTTAATTGCACCTTTAAAAAAATATTTGCCTGACTCCGGT
>JBGTMK010000372.1:0-4182 GCA_041743605.1 Nostoc sp. | reverse complement strand
ATAAACCGGATTCGAGATCAGGACTCGGTATAGAATGACCTCTGAACAGATAATTAGGCGTTCCGACATATTAAATACCCAGGTGATTACCCGCGACAACGGCAAGCGGCTAGGCATCGTCAGTCAAATCTGGGTTGATATTGATCAACGAGAGGTTGTGGCTCTTGGTTTGCGAGACAGCCTGATCTCTATTTCGGGCATACCGCGCTATATGTACCTCAACAACATCAACCAAATTGGTGATGTCATCCTAGTTGATAACGAAGATGTAATTGAAGATATCGAAGTAGAATCTCTCAGTAACCTAATCAACTGGGAAGTAATTACAGAAACAGGTGAAGTATTAGGCAAAGTTCGGGGTTTCAAGTTCAACGGTGAAACCGGGAAGCTCAACTCCATAGTTATTGCTTCTTTAGGATTGCCCCAAATTCCCGATCAATTTGTGAGTACTTACGAGTTCTCAGTGGATGAAATTGTCAGCACTGGCCCGAATCGATTGATTGTGTTTGAGGGAGCCGAAGAACGAGTGAACCAGTTGACAGTTGGTTTACTAGAGCGCCTGGGTATCGGCAAAGCTCCGTGGGAGCGCGATGCAGAAGAAGAATACGGCTATACTCCACCGCGCCAAGTTGCACCAGGCAATCAACTGCCTAGTGGAGTGCCATTGCAGCCACCCAGGCAGAGAGTTCGCGCCCCCGAACCCGTAGCGCGGGAAGAAGAATGGAATGAAGACTATGTGGAAGAAGAAAGGCCACAGCGTCAGGTAATGAAGGCGCGGCAGTATGAATCTATTCAATACGAAGAAGACGAGGAAGAAGATAACTGGAGCGAGGCAACAGGCAACGACAGGTATCAACAACCGCAGCCGCTAAAATATGAAGCCCAGCCCTATAGCAAGCCTTATGTTGACGAATACGACGATTATGACGATGTAGAAGGCGATGCTTGGGAAGATGCGCCGAAACCTGTGAATATTCCCAAGAAGGTTAAAGAAAGACAGCCGGAATACGAAGAAGAAGGCGGATATTAATTCGTAATTCGTAATTCGTAATTCGTAATTGGTAATTGAACCGGAGAATTACGAAGTATTTTAAGATTAATTCAGCCCTTTCCTTAGTTACCAGGAGAGGGCTAATTTTTTAGTTGATTAAGAAGTTTTTATTTGGGGACACTGTGTTTGTTCTAATTTAATTTTTTCTTGAATTTTTGGTGGTAAGCCGGGTTTAAATTTGGTATAAAGACGAGCAAATTCTCGCACATAATGAGCAGCAACTATTGGACTTTCAATCACTACAAGTGTCTCGTCGTTACCATGATTAGCAGCATCTGACCAATTATGAGAACCTGTAATTACTGTTTGACTATCAATAACACCAAATTTGTGATGCAATAAATCACCTTTGGGTAAAATAGGTACGCCTACGGTAGTAATAGGATTAGCCCAAGGATGGTTATCAACTTCATATTTACATTTATTACTGAGAGCAACTCCCATCATATCTAATGCTTCGCTATAAAAACGATAGGCAAATTGTGGTTCAATTAAAGCGCGAATTTGCACATTTTGTTGATGGCGTTTTTCTAAAATGTTGGCAAGACGCTGATCCGAAAAGACAAATAACGCCAAATCAGTAGATTTAGTTGCTGAATCTAAAGTTTTAGCAATTAAACCATTACTACTGTTACTCCAAGGTTTAGTTGGAGAAGTAGGCGAAAACTGTACAGTAATTTGGGTGTTACCTAAAGTTATCTGTTTAGGTAAACGCATCGGCTTTTTCAAACCAAATTGACTATCTGGCTTACCTCCTGGCCCGTCACCCCACATAATATTAAACTCTTCTGTAAATAAAGATGCTAATTCTGGGCTGTCAATCTGCAATAAGTTATTGGCATTGCCTAAACTGCTGGAATTTGTAAAATCCCCATAAGTATCACTTAATGTAAAATTAGCCGAAGTGATAATTACAATGCGATCGTCTACAATCACAAATTTGTGATGCATCAAACTGCTACCTGCTGAACCATCCGCTTGATCATCTAGCCAGGGAATTTTGGCATTTTGCAAAATCATCAAAGCATCTCTTTGATTGATTTCTGCTGGGCTGAGTTGATTATCTTGATTAATATCAATAAATTGGCGAAATTCGTGATAGCGTTGCTGTTCTCTTTTATCTAACTTATTTACTTCAGTAGATGTTAAGCTACTCCAAGGTCGGCTGTAGGTATTTTCTAAAATTATTCTGACTTTTACCCCAGCTTTTTGTCTATCAACCAATGCTTGGGCAACTTTGGGTAAACGTAGTTCTTGCACCGCCACATCTACTGTAGATTGAGCATGGGTAATAGCATCGACAATCTGTTTTTCTAAATCATCTCCAAGGCGAGTCTGCTGACGGTAAGCTTCTTTGTATTCTGAAGACTCAGAATGGTTAAAGTAAACTTGAATTAACGGGTCTTGTGGTAAGGGTGCCGGACGCTGATTATAAGACTGGACTCTCTGACAACCAGCAATAAGGGAAAATATCAGTAAAAAGATATATAAAAAATATCTTTGTCTAGAGATAATTTGCACTGTAATCTGTTAAAAGTTGATTGAGAGTGGACATATTTATCATTCCCAAAATTTTGTGTTCTGAATGAAGTAGAGAAATAGCTTTCCAAGTCAAGAAAAAAATCTACTGCTAGAGGCAGAATTACAGAGATTTTTTTCAGAATTTGTCCACTCAAACTGTATCTGTTGACTAGATCAGCAGTCTATTATCAGCCAGTGTTCCCACCATTATCGGTTATATGCAAATTTATCTAGATTACAGCGCCACTACACCCACTCGAAAAGAAGCGATCGCAGTTATGCAAACAGTCCTCACTCAACAGTGGGGCAATCCCTCCAGCTTACATGAGTGGGGGCAACGAGCTGCAACGGTTGTGGAACTAGCTAGAGTCCAAGTTGCTGGTTTAATTAATGCTGCCACTCCTGAATCGATTATCTTTACCTCTAGCGGCACTGAAGCAGATAATTTGGCGATTATGGGTGTGGCTCGGTTGTATGCTGTACCTCAACATATCATTATCTCCAGCGTTGAGCATTCTGCAATTTCTGAAACAGCACGATTTCTAGAAACGTGGGGTTGGGAAGTTACGCGCTTGACTGTAGATGTGAAAGGTAGAGTCAACCCCCTAGATTTAAAGGCGGCGTTGCGACATAACACAGCCTTAGTTTCTATAATTTACGGTCAAAGTGAAGTTGGGACTGTGCAACCGATCGCAGAACTGGGTAAAATTGTGCGATCGCATGGTGCTTTGTTCCACACAGATGCGGTGCAAGCTGCGGGACGCTTACCTATAGATGTACAACAACTTCCCGTAGACTTACTTAGTCTTTCTAGTCATAAAATATATGGCCCCCAAGGTGCAGGGGCGTTATATGTGCTTCCTGGTGTGGAGTTGATGCCTTTACTGGGTGGTGGTGGACAAGAAATGGGACTGCGTTCTGGTACACAAGCAGTACCTATAATTGCGGGATTTGGTGTAGCAGCAGAATTAGCAGCCGAAGAATTGGCTATAGAAACACCACGATTGATTCAGTTACGCGATCGCGCCTTTGCCCAATTAGCTGAGATTCCTGGTTTAATTCCTACAGGGGATAGCTGCGATCGTTTACCTCACCATGTGAGTATGTGCTTAGAATACGCCGATGGAGAAAAACTTAGCGGTAAAACCTTAGTACGACAGCTAAACCTTGCTGGCATTGGCATCAGTGCTGGTGCTGCCTGTCACAGTGGAAAACTTAGTCCTAGCCCGATATTGTTAGCGATGGGTTATTCTGAAAAAGCTGCCTTGGGAGGAATTCGCATCACATTGGGGCGTGATACGACTAAAGCTGATATAGATTGGACAGTAATGGTATTGAAGCAAGTTTTGCAAAGGCTGACACCGGATTTATCTTTAGTTAAACGTTAATAGGACTTACGCATTGACAGAAAATACCAAATATGGATTCTTTGAAAAAGCACATCTGTCGTAGGGGTAAAGCACATTGCTCATTGGTGTCAACTTAACGCAAAAACTATGTCCCGCAAGGAACTGAAGTTCCAAGAATCATAGCGAAAGTCATCTTCAGATGACTAGATATCCCCAAAAATATTCAGTCTACTTCAGTAGACTTTAGCTATGAGCCAGAGA
>JBGTMK010000371.1:0-12116 GCA_041743605.1 Nostoc sp. | reverse complement strand
AGTATTAATAAAAACTTTAGTTGTGGGTCTAAAGCCCACTATATAAAAAGAATTGTATCGAGACGCGTAGCGCAAGATACAAAGCGTCCTTATTTCAATCCCACGTTTTTAAACGTGGGTTCCCTTCTGCCTTCTGCCTTCTGAAAATCACTTTCAAAGCAAAGATGATTTAGCCCTACAGGCTTTTGACTTTGCGATCGCTCGCATCAAACAGCATACTAGATTTGCATTACGAAGCAAACGCCACACAGTAGAACGGCTGCAAGCAATCATTGGAGTATTTAGTAGCTTTGTAGAAAATCCACCTATCAAGGGAGGCTGTCCACTGCTGAATACTGCTGTGGAAAGTGATGATGCTCATCCAGCATTGCGAGAACGTGCTAAACAAGCGATGGATTCTTGGCTGCATCTGATTCGTCGAATTATTGAAACGGGAATTCAAAAGGGTGAAATTCACCCAGAAGTAAGTGCTGATGAAATCGCTACCGTCATAATTGCAACACTAGAAGGAGCCATAATGATGAGCAAGCTTTATGGAGATTCAATTCACATACACAGAGTAATTAATCATCTGAATAAATACTTGGAAACTCACCTTTAAATGTATGGCACAAATCAAGGTATATGGTTTAGCAGACAAATTAAATCCTGTTAAAACAGAGCTATCAAATATAATCCATGCCTCTGTTATTGAAGTTTTACAGCTTACACCTGAAAAAAGATTTCACCGTTTTTTTCCACTGGATAAATCAGATTTTTACTATCCATCTGATAGATCAGACAATTATCTTATTCTTGAAATTAGTATGTTTGAGGGGCGCTCGGTAGAAACAAAAAAACAGTTGATTCATCTGCTGATTAAAAATATTAGTGAAAAGTTGAATATTTCTGTATACGATATTGAAATCACAATTTTTGAAACGCCGAAATATAACTGGGGAATTAGAGGTTTACCTGGTGACGAGTTAATCTTAAACTACAAAGTAGAAGTTTGAAACTATTATGGTAAATGGGTTATTAGGAAATTAATATTTACCCATACTTAAAAGATGTGAATGTTTTACGATTTTACAGTCCGAGCGGTTTTAAAGTAGAATTTAGCGGGATAAATAATGCTAGTAAATAATAAATCGCAGAGAACATTTGAAGTAGTATTGACAATTCCTGTAAGAACATACGACATTGACTTTATGGGAATCGTCAGTAATATTGTTTATATCAGATGGCTAGAGGATTTACGTTTAAAGTTTTTAGATGAACATTGGCAACTAAATCAACAAATTGAGAAAGGATATACACCGATTCTAGCTGGAACTGAAATTGAGTATAAACGTCCAATAAAGATTATTGATCAAGTGATTGGGCGTTTATGGCTGAGTAATTTAGGACGCTTAAAGTGGACTGTGCAAGCGGAGATTTTATCTAACAATCAGTTAGCAGCAGTGGCTACCCAGAAGGGTGGTTTTATCAGTTTGCAAAATCATCGTCTTATTCCCATTCCAGAAGAATTACAGAAGAAATATTTAGGAAGAATTCAGGACTCAGAATCAAGACGCTCGTGAGGCTCGATAGGGACGCGCAAAGCGAATCCTTGAGCGATTATAAAGTAATACACTTCAATTAAGACTTGATTACCCATAAAATAAGGCAATTAGAGCAAGCATTTTAAGGTAAGGCAGCAGTTAACAGGGGATTTTATAACTTGTACCCTTACTATTAAGCAAGCTTTCAATTACCATGTCTTGAAGAACATGAGGAGTGAGGAAAATTTCTCCTCATCACTCCTCATTAAGCTACTCCTTACACTTGCTTTAAGTACAACAGTTTACTGATGAACTAAACCTCTAACTAAAGATGCACATTATTGTTAAAAAAGGAGGTATTTCTTTAAACAAATACTATGGAAAATTATGGAGATAAAATAGTAACATAGTATATATTTATCAAGCTTGTTGCTAGTTATTAACTGTTACTTATGAAAAAGATCCCGCAATCATTCCAGCAAGTAAAATAAAACCAATCCACACGTTTTGTCGGAACATTTCACCATAAATAGGGTTAGGTAAGTCTTGTTTTCTTAATCGCAGAGACTGCCAAACCCAACCGATAGTGGCAACTGTAAGGCTAATCCAGAAGGCTAAGTGCAGATGTATGACTACACCTAACCAAGCCAATAACAAGATTGTGCTAGCAAAGAAAATTCCAATGGCTAGAGGGGCATAATTCCCAAAAAATAGGGCGCTAGAATTAACACCAATGCGGCGATCGTCTTCCTTGTCGCTCATGGCGTAAACTGTATCAAATCCCAATGTCCACAGTACAGTCGCACCCCAAAGTAACCAAGTAGGTTGGGAGATGCTTTGTGTTACTGCACTCCAGCTAATCAATACACCAAAACCCCAAGCAATGGAAAGCACCAGTTGTGGTATAGGAAACACTCGCTTTGCACCTGGATAAAGCAGAATTACTGGCACTGCTGCCACACATAACCAGAAACTTAGGGGATTAAGATAAAAGGCCAGAACTGCTGCACATACTAGCGAGACGATCGCAACTACAATCCCAACTTTCACAGACAAGGCGCGAGAAGCGAGGGGGCGATCGCGTGTTCTCTCCACTTCTGGATCAATATCCCGATCCCACAAATCATTGACTACGCACCCAGCCGCACTCGTGGCCAGAGTACCCAATATAATCACACCAACCAGAGGCAAAGGCGGTTTCCCCGCAGCTGCCAAAAACACAGCCCAAAGGGCAGGAATCATTAAAATTAACCGTCCTTCTGGTTTGTGCCAGCGCAAAAGCCGGATAATTACAAGCCAAACTGGTTCCTGGGGGCGTTCTGGCGTCCTTAGCATAGAAATCAACGAATAACTTTAGATAGATGAATTCACACATCTTTACATCTATACAATAGCGTTATTTGTTATTTGTAAAAACATAACCTCAAGTGGCAACTTTAAATATCCTTAAATAGTCACTAGGTTAGAAGCAGTAGGGTGAATATACTTAGCTCAGTTACCCTCAACCAAAAATGAAGATTGCTGAGTATTTTTTGGTTTAATGAGTGCTGAGTACTCAATACTCAGTTTGAGCTAGTGTGTTGCAACAAATATCAGTGCCAGCTACCCCGACATACCACCGTTTGCCATCATTTCTTATAAAGAGAGAAAACTAGATGCTGAATTTAGTTTCGGCTAGTTGGGAGAGTGTTTCAACTCAACCACCTAAGCAAGACCGGATTATTGCTGCCATTGACTTGGGAACAAATTCTTTACACATGGTAGTAGTGAAGATTGACCCCACACTACCAGCTTTCAGCATTATTGCCAGAGAAAAAGAAACCGTGAGACTTGGCGATCGCAATCTCACTACAGGGGAACTAAAACCGGAGATCATTCAAAAAGCGATCGCTGCTTTAGGACGCTTCCAAGAAGTTGCCAAAACTATCAATGCTGAAACAATCATTGCTGTGGCAACTAGTGCTGTGCGGGAAGCCCCCAATGGTAAAGATTTTTTGCACAGAGTAAAAACAGAGTTGGGTTTAAGCGTTGACTTGATTTCTGGTCAAGAAGAAGCGCGACGAATCTACCTTGGCGTACTATCGGGGATGGAATTTCACAACCAGCCCCATACCATTGTTGATATTGGTGGTGGTTCCACAGAGTTAGTTTTAGGTGATAGTCACCAAGCACGCGCTCTCACCAGCACCAAAGTCGGTGCAGTGCGACTTACTGGCGAGTTAATCACTACTGATCCCATCAGCAACACTGAGTTTCAGTATTTGCAAGCTTATGCACGCGGGATGTTAGAACGTTCCGTGGATGAGATTCTAGCAAACCTCGAATTTGGGGAATCTCCGCGTTTGGTGGGTACATCTGGCACAATTGAAACCCTGGCGATGATTCATGCACGAGAAAAGTCTGGTGTTATTCCTTCTACTCTCAATGGCTACCAGTTTAGTCTTAAAGACTTGCGAGAGTTAGTAAATCGCTTGCGGAAATTGAGTAATTCAGAAAAGGCTGCCATCCCTGGGATGCCAGATAAGCGGTCTGAAGTTATACTTGCTGGTGCGGTAATATTACAAGAAGCAATGACCCTTTTGGGAAGTGAATCAGTTACAGTTTGTGAGCGCTCTTTGAGGGAAGGCGTAATCGTAGACTGGATGCTGACTCATGGTTTAATTGAAGATAAGCTGCGCTACCAAAGCTCAGTTCGGGAACGCAATGTTTTAAAACTCGCTAATAAATACCACGTCAACTTAGAATATAGCGATCGCATCGCAGCATTTGCCCAGAGTTTATTTGACCAAACTCAAGGTACTCTACACCACTGGGGATCTGACGAACGACAACTGCTGTGGGCAGCTGCGATATTACACAATTGCGGTCATTATGTCAGCCATTCATCTCACCACAAGCACTCTTACTATCTAATTCGCAATGGTGAATTGCTTGGTTATACAGAAACCGAGATTGAAATCATTGCCAATTTAGCGCGTTATCATCGTAAATCGCCGCCCAAGAAAAAACATGACAATTACCAGAGTTTGCTGACTAAACACCAGCGACAAATGATCAGTCAATTGAGTGCAATTCTCAGATTGGCGGTGGCATTAGATAGACGACAAATTGGTGCGATCGCTCAAGTACAATGTGAGTATTATCCCCAGTTTAGGCAGGTTAATCTGCTAATCTTTCCATCTCAACCTGATGATGATTGTGCTTTAGAACTTTGGAGCTTAGATTATAAAAAAGGAGTCTTTGAGGAAGAATTTGGAGTGAAGTTAGTAGCGACTTTAGAAAAGTCTAGCGTTGCTAACTTGTCTTAGAAAATCGGGTGCGTTACACTGCGTTAACGCACCTGTACATAGCTTGTATTCGATTCTTATAATAATTAATCAGCTTGAAAAGTTAGGCTCAATATCAAAGTTTGAGGTAAAAATCTATGTATGTATATGTATTTCTTGAAGTACGTTAGTAAAATAGACTATATTGTAGCACAAAAAATTTTATCTTACTATAGTTTCAAAATTAAAGTAAAAAACTAAACCTCCTATCTAATTTTGTCATCTTACTGAAGTACCAATTTATAAACTGCCCCAAGAAGCATTTAAAAGCACAAACTGGCAATTATAATATAGTCAACAATCTATTTATATAGGTTATGTTGCTATTGGATATCTAAGCCGGGAAAACTTAGGTATCCTTATATAATATTTCAATATTTCAATCAAACAAGATTAAACACTGTTTTATCGGGAAATGCAGAGAGTAGTTTTCCTAGAACAGTTGTTATGGCTAAGTGCTGAGTTATGAGTGCTGAGTGGGGAATCTCGCTTTTTTACTCAGAACTGGCTAAACGCCCCGATAACGGAACTCGGAACTGTTTTGCCCCATTCCCCATACCCTTGTGGGTGGAGTTTTTCATGTCATAAGCTCTATCCACAGACCTGCTTAAAAAACCGTTATTTACTTACCGCCCCTTATCTTTTTGACAGTACCTAATGGTGAAACAAAGAGCAGCAACACAGGAACAATTTCTAATCGTCCTACCCACATCAACAAGATAAGAGTGAGTTTACCTCCCCAAGGCAATTTTGGGTCTGTAATTCCTGTGGATAATCCGACGTTACCCAATGCAGAAGCCGCTTCCAAAATAATATCGCTGAGTGTATATTTGGGTGGAACAAAATGTAGCAGTGCAAAAACACCGATCGCAAGTGAAACTATCCACAGTGCTGCTAAAGTTGCAGCCGCGTAAAACTGACGATAAGCTTGAGCTGCGGTTAGCACTTCATTGGTGAGTTTGTATTGCATCAATTTGCGAGGTTGTAAAAACAATTGTTGAAAGTGCCACAATATACCCCGATATATTGTCACAACTCGCTTTAGCTTCAGTCCACCCGCCGTAGAACCCGCAGCACCACCAAAAATCATTGCTACACTTAACAGAAATTTAGCACCAGAACCCCAAGGTTGCAGTTCTGTTGTCTCGAAACCACAGGTTGTTAAGGCGGAAACCCATTGAAACAACGAATCTATCCAAAGAAATGTTCCGCTAGACCAATACCTTCGCCAATTTACGAGGCTGAGTTGATGATCCTTTTACTATTAACTCGCTGTTCCGTGAGGTTTGGCAAAAACAATAAGTTCTAAAAATTCCTTTAAGGTTTCCCACAAGGTTTTTTTAACGTATTGACCGCAGTATAGGGGTTTGAGATAACAAACTACCTTTTAAGCGAAATGCTTATGTATGGGTAATTTTGGCAAAACTGGCAAAATTTTTCTAGGCTCTTATTTTGGCAATGGTATTGCTAGACCAAAAGTTTTCTCCAAAAAGAACTAAAGCGCCTATTCCCAAAAGCAGCCACAATGTTCGATGTTGAGCATCTGTCCAGAAAATAGACCAACGTCGCTGCGTCAATAGTTGGTGGTGAATGGGGAAGCTAATGGCTCCAGCAATCATAATCAAAACTACAGCAAGCTGAATAACTGGATTGTAAGTGCCGATACTCTCATCTTGGACACTAAAACCCCCTGTAGCAATTCCGGTTAAGGCGTGGTTGATAGAATCCCACAAAGGCATTCCTAAGACAAACAACAGCACTATACTTAACACCGTGTAAAGCGCATAAATCCAGAGAATTTTCTGTACGGTAGCAGTCACAGTTGGGGCAATTTTCTTTTCCCGTCCTTCCGCAGAATAGAGATGGTAAGCATCCATCCCTGGTTCTAGCACAGCTAAAACAAGCACTGTTATGCCAACGCCATCAATCCATTCTGTAAAAGAGCGCCACCACTGTAAGCTACGTGGTAGTTCGTTAGCATTTATTGCTACAGATAACCCAGTGCTAGTAAAACCAGAAAAGGCTTCAAAAAGAGCATTCCAGGGATTTTGAAATTCCAGCATCGTCTGAGGTGTGTTTGGTGATACTGGTAGGAAGATCGCAATTCCCCAAAATGGAATCGCTCCGAACAGGGAAATCATCCCCCAACCAATAGCAGCAACTAGCATGGCATGACGCAAGTGCGCTTCACCTGTTTCAGGAAAAATCCGATACAGCAGTTGACCTAGTGTTATGGCAGCAGCAGCCATTGCAAGAAAAGGTGCGATCGCATAATATTCACCAAACCACAAACAGACTGGCACAGAACACAGCGCCATCACTCCAGGCACCTGTAAAAATATTCCCAAATCATGCAGAATGAGGCGGACAGAAGGACTAAAGGATCTGTGCTTAAACTTCACGGTCGTTTGATCTGAGTGTGCAATGTGAACTACTCCTAGTACGCCACGGCAGAAATAGAGCAACCATTTAAAATCCCTAAAAAGCCTATTCCATAATACTTTATTGCTGCATTTCTGCCACGGTCATGATGAGTATTGCAATGGCGGCAAGTCCACTCACAGACATCCAACGACAACTCACTAATATCATGTCTGCTTAATCACTTATGATATGTCATTGCGAGTGAAACGTTCGCGCAGCGTCTCGTAGAGAAGCAATCACAGAATCATTGCGATTACTTCACTCCGCTATCGCTGCGTACCCCCCTGCGGGAACGCTAAGAGCGAACGTAATGACAAGTATTTAGTCAGACATGATATGACTTGGTAAAATATTTTGATATTCCCCTTTTCGCAAGAATATAGGATGTTCTACCTTAGACATCTCCGAAAATTAAATATGCATTACCTGAAACCCTTTGTAGAGACAATTCATGAATTGTCCCTACGCCTTTTCTAGAGATGTCTATTGTAAAGATCAGGATGCATTATTTCTTCTGGACTTTCCAATCGAAATAATTATATATTTCTTTTTCCATACCGCATATAGTTGTTCTGTGACACGCGATGCCTAAGCCTAGTTAATTTTACTTTTTGACTCTAAGCTGAGTTAGTCAACACTCAGTGCTACTTCGGCCACAGCACCAACTGGTACAGAGCTATTATTTAGGATAGGCTGGCGAGTTTTCAGGTCAAATTTGAAACCATGCGGTAGGATATGAAGTTTTGCTCCACAAATTGCCAAAGACTCATCCTTCAAAATTTGACCCATATTGTTATATGTAGCCTCTGATTCATCAACAATCGTAACAGCACCTTCACCAATTATTTCAATTTGGTTATCTGTCACTACCATAGCGGTATTTTCGTCAATACCAAATCCCAAGACAGCAGGTTCAAGTATTAAAGCTGAAATTAAGCGTCCCAAGCGTCCACGCTGAGAAAAATGCTGGTCAATTACTACCCCTGGTAGAAAGCCTAGACCGGGGCCCATTTCAACAGTTTCAATCCTAGGATGTGTCTGTGAATCACCTTCTACTATCATTTTATCTGGCATCACAGCAGCTCCGGCGCTGGTACCTGCGATCACTACACCTTCAGAGAACCGTTTGTGAATCGCTACATCGATTTCGGTATCCTTGAGGATGCTGGTAATACGAGCTTGATCTCCCCCAGTAAAAAATACTCCAGTTGCTTTTTTAATAGCCTCTAATGCAGTAGATGAAGATGCATCTTCACGAGTTTCTGTATCAATAATACGAGTATTCTCGGCTCCGAGGCGTCCAAACACTCTGATATAATTTTCTCCCACTTCTCTTGGTAGTTCTGTTGCTGCTGTCAGAATTACAATGTGCGCTTTTGTACCCCCAGCACGCCGTACAAAGTCCCGCAGAATTACGGAATCGCCTTCTTTGTCTTCAGCTCCCCCAATAATTACCAACTGCCGTCTGATATTACCTGCAACCATGATCCCACCTGAATTTGAGTTAATAAATATCACTAAAGCATGACAATTCAAACTATCAAATCATCCCTTTGGTAGATTAATTGATACAAGTAGGATTAAAATTTGCGATCGCAATTAGTCCAAAAGGGTTTTCCGGGAAAATTACATCAAAAATAACTCTCCTCAAAATTATTTTTTGCTCAATAAAACCCACAATGCCAACTGCCTCTAGAGGTATTTCTAGAGGCATTGAAGCTATATTGCTACTAATTTTCGATTGAAAATTTATTCTGCGAGCAGAAGTATAGGACTCATATCTGGTTTCTGAACAAGATTTCAGATAAAACCCTGATAAAACGGGCTTTTCAGTCTCAGTATGTTTTCAGAAATCAAATCGGAGTCCTATAGGTACTATTGAGTTTATCTGGGTGCAATTAAATGTTTGATAGAAAGTCCTAATGAATCCGACTTCTGTAAAGCAAATTAGTTAAGAAAAAACGTGCTTGTTCTAATGGAAGATGTCTTGGTTTACCTTGGTAGACAATTTGATACTCATTTGTATCGGGCCCATCACCATGCCCAGAGATTAGCTTTTGGTGAAAAGCTTCCTCAGCAAGTTCTCGAATTTCATCTCTTAGAGCAGCTTGTGTGCTATTCATACTTTGCTGTCTTTGTTAATACCCCACATTTATTATGTTATACAAATTCTTGGATGAGTATTGCACCTTTCAAAAGTTATACATTTGATTATTCATGAGGATGAATTGATTCATCACGGCGATAAAAACATCGCTTATATTTCCAAGACACTCCCCACACCGTATCAGGTAACAACACAATAGCATTGATCACAAACGGATATTTTTCACGAACTTTGAGAAATGCAGAACGCAGTTCTTCACCGATCTACCCTACTGAGTTCCACGGCTGTTGTCTCCACCCTAATCTTTGTTTTGCTGATGAGGTATTGACTTGAGGTATGTAAATCTCTACAAGCTCTACGGTTTCTCGAACTAATGCTTCAAGCTGGTTGACAGTTCTTGATTCCTGGCTCAAGCACGGAGATTTAGTTATGCCTTGAGATAGTTGAAAATTTTTACTAATAGAGTTAACGTGGGTTTTGGTTAGCTTAATTGTAAAATTATCACTCTCCAAAATCAATAGTGAATCAATCTACAATCAATGAGTCTGAGTAACCACAACTCAGCATTTAATTTTCAGGGTGTTTAGCCAAAGGTTCGTAATCAATGGTTCTACAAAAAAGCAGTGATTTAGTCCGCATTAACGCTAGAAGAACTGATGTATTTGATATTTTCAACTTCAAGCATTACATTGGGGCTAACCCCTATTTAGAGGTAGGAGCGCTAGTATTTGACTTTGCTCTAGTTAGCTCTAGAGAGCCTTTACCCATTGAAGATTATATTGCCAGCATTGGCGATCGCTATCCAAAGCTGCGCGATCAAACTTACGAATCATATTCCCATCTATTTGCCCAAGTTGTATCACAAGTGGGAAAACTGGACATGGATTTACACCTTAACCACTGGAGTGTTAAGCCATATCCAAATTTCACACGGATTAGCATCCAATCACTACATGAACGCACAACCAGAGAGGTAGTTTACTTTGTTTGGGATTGGTTTGAAGCTATTACCCAAGACGAAGACTTCACCTTTGATGAGCAACTGGTGAAGCTGCAAGATAGGTTCCGCGCATCTGTCTACGGTGGCCCTACAGTTTACGCCCTATTGCGAACAGCCTCCGAAAAAGGTATTCCTGCCTTTTATTTGTGGGAGGAAGGATTAATGCAATACGGCTTGGGAAAAAAACACGTCCGGGGGGTAGCAACAACATTTAACTGCGATAGTCATCTAGATTCGGAGTTCACCACCCGCAAAGATGACTGTAAAGCATTTTTAAATACCTTGGGTTTCCCAGTACCTAAAGGCGATATTGTCTTTTCCGAGAAGGAAGCCTTGGCGGCAGCAAGAGAAATTGGCTACCCAGTGGCAGTTAAGCCAGTGGTAGGTCACAAAGGAATTGGCGTTACAGCTGATGTACAAGACTCAAAAGAACTGGTATCTGCTTATAATAGAGCGCTGGCAGCGATTCCCGAAGATCAGCTAACCCGAATAATTGTTGAGAAAAGCATCTCAGGATCAGATTTTCGCTTGTTGTGTGTTAATGGTCGATTCGTCGCCGCCACAGAACGCCGTCCAGCATCGGTTATTGGTGATGGGTATTTAACGCTTGCAGAGTTAATTCGCCAAGAGAACCGCAAACCTGCACGTCTAGACACGCCAACCTCACCGATGAGTAAAATTCAGATTGATGAAGCGATGCAACTCTACCTAGACGAACAGCGCTTATCATTAGACAGCGTGATTGAGAAGGGACGCAGTGTTTATCTCCGTAAGGTTGCCAATCTTTCAGCCGGAGGTGTAAGCATCGATGCAACCCCGACAGTTCATGATGATAATATTATTCTGGCGCAAGATATTGCCCAACATTTTCAACTGACTTGCCTGGGGATTGATGTCATTACCAAAAGTCTTGCAGAATCTTGGAAATCCAGTAATTTTGCCATCCTGGAAATAAACGCTGCACCAGGAGTTTTAATGCATCTTAAACCTTCTGTTGGTGAAAGCGTTGATGTACCTTCTCATATTTTAGAAACCTTTTTTGAGTCTGGTACAGATGCGAGGATACCCATTATTACCTTTAATAAAATCTCAGTTGAAGAACTGCAAGCGACAATTGACCATATCCTTTTGCAACATCCCGATTGGACAATAGGTGCTGTTTGTCGTGATGCAGTTTTTGTGAATCGCTCGAAAAAAATATTAAGCAAAGATTACAACACCAATGTCCAAACTTTGCTGCGCCATCCCAAACTTGATTTGCTGATTGCCGAGTACGCAGAAGACATCTTAGAAGAACAGGGGATGTTTTACCATAGTAGTAATATGGTAGTTTTGGATAATCCCACCGAAATTGAAATGATTCTGCTGCGGGATGTTTTCGATGGTTCAACTGTGGTGATTAGAAAAGGCAACGATATTTCTATTCGTCGCAAAGGGTTGATTGAAGATTATACTCTGGGTGAAGATGAGCCATTTACGCGGGTTTATTTGAAAGAAACCGGGACGATTTTGTGAGTTAGGGAACTCCAAGAAATAAATTATCCAAATTTGTGGGGTGGGCCTCTTGCCCGCCATATAAACTGGGCGGGCGAGACGCCATTGGTGTCAACTTAACGCAAAAACTATGTCCCGCAAGGAACTGAAGTTCCAAGAATCATAGCGAAAGTCATCTTCAGATGACTAGATATCCCCAAAAATATTCAGTCTACTTCAGTAGACTTTAGCTATGAGCCAGA
>JBGTMK010000370.1:0-9980 GCA_041743605.1 Nostoc sp. | reverse complement strand
AATCCAGCGTTGCTGGTCCCGCAAGAAAACACATACCTCGCGCCCATCGCAACACAGTTGATAAATCTTGCGGTGTAGCATGTATTGTTTCTGCCTTTTTAAACAACGTAGTTAAACCTGTCAAAATCTGGGTTCTACCCCATTACATTACACCTTTAAGAGGTTAATTTCACTGTTTGGAACAACAAGTAGAGTTAATGACCTAATCCCAAGACTTGCTTGTAGTTGTCAAAATATCGGGAAATTGTTTGGTCATCAATCAATGGTTATTCTCGCAATGAACTTAATCTCCCTCCGGCTGATTTTAGGGAATGTCTGCTTCATAGAAGTCAAACAATTCAGCACCTGTCCTAACCAGGTTCATATTTCTTGGTGAGTCATTCCTACCATTATGTAATAAAGAATACTCCAAAACAATCGTTGATTGCGGTTGTTTAATTTGCCTACTTTTAGTCATTGGCATTACTGGGAAGTCCGGGGACTTGGTTTTACTTTTACCCACTTGTATCTGATCTTAACTCATTCTCTTGCTGACCTTGAAGCTTTTCAACAACAACACCCAAAGAGTTTTGAGTTTTTAAGATTTTTGCCCGATTATAACTAAGAAAAAGGCAACGGAGTCGGGGGAGAGGCAGATAGACAAAGGAGATAAGGGGCAGAGGGAGAGGGTAAATACCCTGAGAAGATTACCCTCTGTTTCTTTTGTGGGAGTATCAGCAAGATTTATCGAGAAAGGCAGTTCTTGCTTGCTGCAATAGGGTTCAGTTAAGGTTTTTTGATGAAAATTCTAGATTCAAAGACGCGATAAATCGCCGTCTCTACAAGGATTAATCTTTCGTCTTGATGGCGATTTATCGCGTCTCTTGCCTTAACCGAAGCGTATTGCGTCCTACCTCGCTACTGCTGCGCTATTCTGTCTCCTGCCTCTTCCCTCCTTCAACCGATAGAGGAAATTCTATCAGCACGCTCGACGAAGACGCTTCTCGTTTAATTTGACCTGCGCGAACTGCATTATATAGGGCTGCAAGGAAAGGCAAATCCTCTGACTGATAGCATTTAGTAGACAGTACTTGCTGGAGTAAACCCTCAGATTCAACACTAAGATATCCAGTTTCAAAAGCAGATTCAATGAGTGTGCGAATCATCTTGATTAGGGCAGAGTAAACAATTTGTTACGTCAAGTGTGGAACATTTTCCTCTGCTACTAGTTGATATGGAACATGAATGTAATGTGATTATCGTTACAAGTAAGTAGTGATTCTTGTCACAATATTGGTTAAAAATAGAACTTTGTCTGCGTCTATTTATATATTCACTAGTATAAATAGTTGCAAGCTATCTCAACATTAATACAAGGAAGTCACATGATTTAACAATATTAAAAATAAAAAAATTTTTATAAGTGATCAAGCAAAAAACTGCCGGAAGTCTTCATCGTTTTTACTTAATTGCGTCCAGTCTAAATTTAAGGCTTGGAATTTTTGCACTAAGCGATCGCAAGCCGGACGTTCGGTAGCGTAATGCCCAGCATCGATTAAAATGAGATTGCAATCGCGGCTTTCTTGAAACTGATGGAATTTACAGTCAGATGTCAGATAAGCTTGAGCGCCAGTTTTGGCGACGGCTGAAATGTAACTAGCTCCCGAACCACCCAAAACGGCAACTCGTGAAACTGTTTGCTGTAAATCAGCAGTTGGAGAAAAAATCAAATTAGGCGGAGCAAGTCTGGTTTGAATGGCTGCGAGTAATTCCTGTAATGTCAGAAATGGCTCTAACAAACCAACACGACCATATCCTAATCCTCCTTGTGTAGGTACTATGGGAGTAACTTCTTTGAGTTCTAAAATCTGAGCTAAAACGTCAGCGGTACCATCCTGCACTTGGTCGAAATTCGTGTGAGCAGTGTAAATACCAATATTGTGGGTAAAGGCTAACCGTACCATTTCTGCGATCGCTTCACCAGTGCGTAAAGATTTGAGAGGATTAAAAATCAAGGGGTGATGGGCGAATATCAGATTAGCATTAAGAGCGATCGCTTCCTGCATTACCGCCAAAGTCGGTGTCAAACAGACCAAAACCCGTGCTTTTTCCTGCAAAACTCCCGGCTCAATCTGCCAGCCACAATTATCCCAACTTTCACACCAAGCTGGATTTGCCCATGCTTCAAACCAAGTAATTAAATCAGCAACTTTCATAATTATCGTTCTTCAGCAATTTTGAATTGCTAATCAATGTCTCTGTGGTTGAATATTTAATTGTAATGCTACTTGCTGGCGCATTTCTTGGAAAGGTTTGTTCCATACAGGGCTAGCATTCCAATTCCATGCTGCTACTGGAATAAGTTGTTCCTTTGCTAAATAAGTTAGCAGACGGTATTCATCTTCTGGTTCACGAGAAAAGGTGAAGGGGTTACGGTAGCCTGTTTCACACAGTTTATAAGATATGACTTGACCATGATTAATCCGTTGTAAAAGTTCCTTACCTTTAGCGAGCAAATAATCAAAAAAAACCAGACTAAAAGGTTCTATGTGTGAGCGTTTTTGTGGTTCTTTTTTTACCCATCTTGCCCAATCAAATCCATACATAAAATCATGAACATAACGGAAGCGCATTTCCGTTTTATTTCCGAACATCTCCGTCAGACAAACCATCTTTTCACCAAAAATTTTTAAGAAGGGAACAGCGCCTTCATCTGCGGTTAACGCCTGCCTAAGCATACTACTTACCAGAAAATCAAAATCCCAGAAGATATTTTCTGGGAAGTTTTGCAACTGAGTGCGAACTATGCTTTCGAGAGTTTCTTGAAAGGTTGTGAGAAGATGAATGTCGGTGTTTTGTTCAGTAATCAAATTTCCCAATTCTGCAAAATTGGTAATTAATGTCTTGTGGGGATTAAGTGACAATAAGCTAACAGACTGCTGGACAAAAATCTCATCAAGAAATTGAAAAGTATGAGTTGGTTTTAGTTCTTTATTCATGTTAATTGAAATTGCCCAGACAGCTTACACTAAAATATTAGTGTATAATAAAATAAATAGATTATTAAATAATCATAAATAAACTTAACTTTTAAATTTACATAAATTATTTGATATGTATCTCGTTATTTTTTATTAAGAAAGCTATTACAGCAAAAAATATGTAATACATATCACCTCATAGGTTACAATATTATATCCTATGATTCGCAGTATAAACAGAGTATTTAAACTCTACAAAACGACACTTTAAATAAACAAGAATTGAGAAGTATCTATCCAGAAATGTGAACAACCAACTCTCTTGAATGACTACGTTGCCGGTGTTCCCAAATATAAATTCCCTGCCAAGTTCCCAGTACAAGATGACCTCGATTAATGGGGATATGTTCAGAAGTGTGAGTGAGTGCGGTACGGATGTGTGCCGGCATATCATCGGGGCCTTCTGCATCATGGATATATTTTCCTGATTCTGGAACGAGTTTTGCCATAAAATCAGCTAGATCCACAAGAACATCAGGATCGGCATTTTCTTGGATGACTAAACTCGCTGAAGTGTGGCGTAAAAATAAAGTACAAAGACCAATATCAACACCTGATTCTGCAACTATGGATTCAATTTTTGCAGTGATATTGTAAAAAGATTTACCAGTAGTAGAAATTCTCAGTAACTTTTGGTAGTGGCTCATTTAAAACAGTAATGATTGATGACAGTAAAATCTAATTAGCAGTTCAATCTGCTTGATTTGGTTGTTGTTCTGTTGATGGTTGATCGCTAGACTGAGTATGTCTTCTTCTAAAGAGGCTTAACACCGCATTTACAGACTCTTTTATGACATCGGGGATGATAGGCGTATTAGGTAGATTGTGAGATAAAACTGTAATGTTATCTATGTTTGGCTCTGGTAGTTGTACACTCTTTTTAGAAGATGTTGTATCATCTTGGTTGGTATTCATAGTTTTTGTAGTTCAGGAATGAAATAAACTGTTACTTGATGTAACAAAGAAACCACAGCAATTCCAGCGGTAACACCAGTAGCATATTTCAAGGCTAGGGATATATCATCTACTTGCTTCTGGTTATTATTATAAGTCTCTCTGAAGTCAGCTAACATCTGTAAATTATATTCTTGAGGTGTAAACGTCAAATAATCCTCTGGAAATTTTAGTTTTTCTTCATTTTCTTCGTTTTTTTCGAGATTGGGGCTGACAAAAAACTTACGTGGTAATAAAGCCCATATTAATAGCAGAAAATTGATGGGAAATAACAATATTTTTAATGCACTGAAGATACTAAATATAGTAATCAATCTGGATATTGTTAGAAAACTTAGTATAGCGCTGTTTGTCACAAATAGAATGTTCATCTGAGTGATTAAAATCTGCCGTTCTTCCTTTTGCCTTTCAATCACTCGACGTACATCTTGGGCGGCCAATTCTAAAGTTTCTTTATCTATTGTTGGAGATTCCATTTTTAATTGATTTTATTTTGAATAACTTTATTTCGTCTGCAAATAATTAATAACAGCTTTAGCGATCGCTTCATTACCATCTTTAGCAATTGGTTGAGATTGCTTTGGTGGTTGAGGTAAGTCATGGAGAAAATTCCAAGCCCCTTGAAAAAAGTCAGATGGGGTAATAATTTGATGCTGATTATAATTAGTTATGCCTTCTACTAGAAAAGCTGCTTCAGCAAAATCCTCACGCGGTATAGTAACAATCGGTACTCCTAATAATGTGGCTTCAGAAAAAGTACTGTAACCAGGTTTAGAGACGACTCGCGCACAAATAGGCATAAAATCTACAGGGCGGTATTTGCGATCGCTAATTTTCACTAAATTAGGTAAATCAGGGGCAGATTGATCAAAGACGATAAATTGCCAATCGGGGAATCGCCGCAGATTATCGTAGGGGATTTGCTGTAAACCCAAACCACCAAAGGTCAATAAAATAGTTTTTTCGACTGGTGTAGTTATTCCCCAAAGAGAACGTAAATCATCGGCAGAGTAACGAGGGGAACCGCCTGTTAAGCCGACATCTGTGATATTGTTAAAAGCCTGCATTGGTTCATGGAAGGGAAGACGAAACAAGCGATCGCACTTTGAGTACCCATCACTAATCCAATCTGCAATTGCGGTAAATTCGCCTCCCCAATCTCGGTAGATAAAGTCCCAGCCAAAGTTACTCATCATCCAGCAGGGAATATTTGCAGCTTTGGCAAACCCAGGAGCGAGGAATGGAATATCTGCCAAGATGAGATTAACGCGATTTTGGCGGATAAAATTCACTTCTGAAGCAATCAGCGAGTTCTGATGCTTCTTAATATCCAGCAACTTTTCTAAAGTCGCTGCTTTATCCATTGTCAAACTATCCGTTTGCACCACACCCAAATCAAATGCACGGGGACGATAGATAAAATCGCCTTGTATGTAGCACTCTAGCAACCAGCGTGGGGCAGTACTCACCAGAATTAGTAGAACTTCTGGACATAACTTTTGAATTGTCGCGGCTATAGATGCGGTGCGAGTAGCATGACCAAAGCCGTGGTTAGTTATTGCTATGTATAAGATTGGGCGTTCCATTTTCAAGTTAGAAATTATTCACATTTTGGATTTTAGATTTTAGATTTTTACTTCAATCCAAAATCTAAAATTGGCAGAGTTAGGAGTGAAAATTCTAATTTTCACTCTGAGAATTTATAACTCCTAACTTTTAATTAATCTTGCAAAAACTTTGAATTGCCTCAACCAATAGGTCGATTTCCGATTCTAAAGTAAAGTAATGGACGGTAACGCGTATACAGCTAGGATCGGCAATTGTCCGAGTTAATATCCTTTGTGAGTCGAAGAATTGCACCAACTTCAAATTAGCTTGCGGCTGATTATTTGCAAGTTGGAAGGAGATTATACCGCTTTCGGGTGGGGAAGTTCGCAAACATTTAATATCAGGTAACGCTGTCAATTGTCGCCAGAGGTACTCACTGTTGTGGCAAATTTGCTCGTAACGTTCCTGTGACGTTCCCCATTGCTGATGAATTGCGATCGCTTCCTTTAACCCAACATACAAAGGATAAGCTAATGTAGACACTTCGTATCGTCGCCCATCTGGAAGCCAATCCACAGGCTGAGATTGACTATCGACAACAATGCCATTCAAGCCAATAAATGTAGGTTTCAAGCTTTCTCGTGCTTCTGGTCGAACATACAAACCACCAGCACCCGCAGGGCCACATAACCATTTGTGACCAGTGAAAGCATAAAAATCTACTCCCAATTCAGTCAAGTTTAAAGGCAATAAACCAGCAGATTGGGCAGCATCTATTAATAGTGCAGAATTATTATTCCTGCATACTTCGGCAATTTTATCAAGAGGTAAAACTTGACCAGTATTCCAGAAAACATGACTCAATATCACTAGGCGGGTATTGGGGCGTAAGTGCTGGGCAATTACTGTTACGGGGTCGCCCTCATTTAAAGTCGCTTTTAGGGGACAGGTAGTAACTTCTACAGCGAATCTCCGTGAGATTTCTTGTGCTGTCGCAATTACACCTGGATGTTCGCAGTCTGAGAGCAGCAAATGGTCGCCAGCTTGCCACTCAATGCCCCACATAGCGATATTACAGCCTACAGTGACATTCTGAGTAAGAGTAATTGTTTGGCTTGGTGCATTTAACTCCAAAGCGATCGCTTCTCTTGCGGCTTGAGTCTGAGGCGCTATCCAGCTATATGCCTCATTCCCAAAGGGGCCTATTTCTTGAACATAAGCTTGAGTTTGGGTCATAGCATCCATTGCCCTTTGGGGCATTGGCCCTTGTCCGCCATAATTGAAATAAGTCTTATTTGCTAAAGCCGGAAATTGCTCTCGATGCCGATGCAGCTTGATTGGTGATGCAGAAATACTAGTCATAATTCACAAGGGATATCTGCTGTTTGCAGATTATAGAGATTTAGAGGTATTTGTACTTTGTGGATAAACCGTGATTATGTTACTCTCCCGCAGTCGTAATTTGGCAGAAAAGCAAACGCTTATGCTGTTTAAACCAATAGCTAGCTGTTGACAGTATAAAATAAACGGCAAATTAAGTGTGGATGCGTTGGCGTAGCCCACCGTACCATTGGTGTCAACTTAAGCTAGAAATTCCTTCTCGCTTGGTTTGAGTACCCGTCGGAAACTGAAGTTCCCGCTAAAGAAGAAAGTCTACTGAAGTAGACTCAAGATTTTTGGGGATATTTAGTCATCTTTAGATGACTTCGGCTATGAGCCAGGAATTTCAATTCCTGGTGGACGTGCAGTTTTACGTTAAGTTGACACCAATGCCCACCGTACCCTTCCCTACGGGACGCCAAGGCTAACAGCAAGCTACGCGTAGCATCTGTCTGCGACACGCTGCGCGAACGTAGAGAAGGTATCGCTACTTCCAGATTTTAGTTGTCTAATTTACTCCCAGAGTGTACTAATTCTTGTTAACTTATAAAGATGCTAATTAATGCTGAACTCCTACTGCAATATCAACGCTGTAAACGCCGGCCTTTTCTAGATACTCACGGTGACAAAAGTCAGCGCGATGCTCCCAATGAGTTGCTGCGGAAACTGCAACAGGACAAAATCGCTCATCAGCTGAGTGCTTTGGCACAAAAGACTTATCACCAACCAGATTATTCTTATGGAAACTGGGAAAGGGGAGAGAAAGAAACTTTAGAATTGATGCAGCGTGGGGTTGAGTACATATATAAAGGAGTACTGTTAGCAAATTATTCTGAAGCATACACCCTCCTAAGTCGTCCAGATTTACTTGTGAAACAGCCAGGACAATCCCATTTTGGGGATTGGATATACGTCCCGGCTAATATTGAACTCGGTAAGCGTCCTAAGCAAGAATATCAAGTTGTCGCTGCATTTCATGCTCAAGTATTGGCGATAGTGCAAAGAGTTCCGGCTGAAACAGCTTCGCTCATATTGCGAAGCAAAAATACAAACTATGCGGTGGATTTGTTCAAATGGACGCCACGGATGCAGGAAATTCTGGAAGAGTTTATTCAAGTTTTAGAGTTACCGAATCCGCCAGAAGTGTTTATTTCTCGGCAAAAGTGCAATCTTTGCCATTGGTATAGTGAATGTTATGCGATCGCTCAATCTGAAAAACATCTCTCATTATTACCAGGCGTAACACCCATTCGCTACACTCAACTCCAAGCCTTAGCCATCACTACACTGGAATCTCTCGCTAACACCAGTCCCAGCACCTTAGAAAACCTACTTGGTTTTGACAGCGAAATAGCGCCCAAGTTGGTAGTGCAAGCTCAATCTGCACTAGAAAAACGACCCCTAATTTTACCCTACCCGTTACCAATAGAAGATATTACATTTACAGCACCCATAGAGATTTACTTTGATATTGAAGCACAGCCAGATTTGGATTTAAATTATCTCTTGGGGGTTTTAGTTGTTGATAGAGTTGCCAATACAGAACAGTTTTATTCGTTTTTAGCAGACAAGCCAGAAGATGAAGAATTAGTTTGGCAGCAATTTTTGGATTTGGTTTGGCAATATCCCGAAGCGCCAATTTACCATTTTTGTGTCTACGAGTTTGATACAGTCAAACGGCTAGCAAAGCTTTACCACACTCCATACTCCTTAGTGCGTCCTGTCCTGAATCGATTTGTGGATGTGTATGAACAATTAACCGAAAGTGTAGCATTGCCCGTAGAAAGTTATGCCCTCAAAGCGATCGCTCGCTGGTTAGGATTTGAGTGGCGGGAAAAGGAAGCTAGTGGTGCCAAATGTATTTACTGGTATGATCAGTGGCTAGAAACAGGCGATCGCACCTTACTAGAAATTATCCAAAGCTACAACGAAGATGATTGCCGCGCTACCCGCAGAGTCAAAGATTGGCTTGTCAACTTTTTTCAGGATGAATATGATTTGCGATTAGCTTAATTTATTTAATCAGGTTTTTCACGGTTGTATCGTTTCATCGCAATGATAATTGTGCATTCTTAGTGCATATTGATTTAACAAAAAAAATTATGCATCTAATTATAAAAATCTTCACATTTCCACGAATTATTTATTTTTTTATCCCAATTTTAATTATTAGCCTCATATTCATAAATTTACCTAAAAATGGTGTTGAAATCAGTAGCATCGAATTTATTGGAGAAGCCACTTTACCCAAAGGTTTAATCTTTCAAAAAACTGAAGTTGGAGGTTTATCTGGGATTACATATAGTGCAACAGAGAATCAGTATTATGCTATTTCTGATGATCGGGGAAACAAAGCTAATGCCCGTTTCTACACTCTAAAAATCGACTTGAGTAAAGGTTCCCTACAAAAAGATGGAATTATTCCAGTTAGTGTTACTACATTATTAAATCAAAATGGTCAAACATTCCGCCCTAGTGAAACTGATACAGAAGGTATTGCGTTAACTAATAAATCAACTGTGTTTATTTCTTCTGAAGGCGATGCTTCAAAATTAATTGATCCTTTTATTAAAGAGTTCTCATTATCTTCTGGTAGAGAAATTACAACGCTTCCCATACCAAACAAATTTTTGCCAGATAAAACTAATCAACAAGGTATCCGCAACAATTTGGCTTTTGAAAGCCTCACCATCACACCCGATAAAAAGCATTTATTCACAGCTACCGAAAATGCTCTAATTCAAGATGGTGTCGCTGCTAAACCTAACATCGGTAGTCCTTGCCGGATTTTGCAATACAATTTGGTTAATAACCAGCCAGAAAAAGAATTTCTTTATCAAACAGAACCAGTTACACCATTTTTAAATCTGATTGGCAAATTCGCTAGTGGATTACCCGATTTACTTGCTCTCGATAATCAAGGACACTTTCTAAGTTTAGAACGGTCTTTTACTGGTTTAGGATTTGCTATTTCGCTGTTTCAGGTTTCTTTAGAAGGAGCCGATGATATTCATAATACTGATAGCCTTTTAGCAGTTGATGCCAAAAATATTAAACCAGTTCAGAAAAAACTGCTAT
>JBGTMK010000369.1:0-20423 GCA_041743605.1 Nostoc sp. | reverse complement strand
AACTACGGACAAACTGGGGCGATGGCTGCTGGATTTTATTATGCAGTAGGGAAAGCGATCGTCACTTTAGATGCTGATCTCCAGAATGATCCGGCTGATATCCCGATGTTATTAGCAAAGCTGGACGAGGGTTACGATTTGGTAAGTGGTTGGCGGCAAAAACGCCAAGATGGGGCTGTAAATCGGTTACTTCCTTCCAAAATTGCCAATTGGCTGATTCGTCATACCACTAGCGTGAATATTCATGACTATGGCTGTTCGCTGAAAGCCTATCGTGCAGAACTGTTGGCAGATATGAACCTCTATGGGGAATTACACCGATTTTTACCTGCCCTGGCGTACATTGAAGGAGCTAGAATTACCGAAGTACCCGTGCGCCATCACGCCCGCCGCTTTGGTCGCAGTAAGTATGGGATTTGGCGGACATTCCGGGTGTTGATGGATTTGTTAACCATTCTGTTTATGAAAAAATTCCTCACCCGCCCGATGCACGTTTTTGGGCTGTTGGGCTTAATTTCAATGGTTTCGGGGACGGCGATCGGAATTTACTTGACTTTCGTCAAATTTGCTTTAGGTGAGATGATTGGCAATCGCCCTTTGCTGATTTTGGCAGTTCTCCTGCTAGTAACCGGAGTCCAGTTGTTTTGCTTCGGTCTTTTAGCAGAATTGCTCATGCGTACATACCATGAATCCCAAGGACGGCCTATCTATCGCGTGCGAGAAGTAGTAGCAAAAAATGTTAAGTAAGGTAACAATGGTATTGATTAGTCATTGGTCATTAGTTCTTGGTCATTGGTCATTGGTCATTGGTAATTGGTCATTAGTAAATAGTTAGAAGTAAATAATATTGGTTGATTCTAGACAAATGACAAAGAACAAATGACAAATGACAAATGACAAATGACAAATGACAAAAACCTCATTAAATTGCATCTACCTTGAAAGCATTTAATACCTTTGATGCCGAACTGCGGCGCAACCTGCTTGTTTTATTTACGGCAGGTTTATTATTCTGGTCGAGCATGTCTTCGCTCTTACCAACCCTACCGCTTTACATCGATGATGTAGGCGCAAGTAAGCAAGAAATTGGGATTGTCATGGGCAGTTTTGCCATTGGGTTATTGCTATCTCGCCCGATGCTGGGACGGTTAGCCGATGAACGTGGTCGAAAAATTGTTTTGTTGATTGGTACGATAGTAGCTGCGATCGCACCTTTTGGTTACTTGGCAACCCAATCTCTTGGGTTACTGATCCTGGTGCGGATTTTTCACGGCATTAGCGTAGCTGCTTTTACCACTGGCTACAGTGCCTTAATCGCAGATTTAGCTCCCGCCGAAACTCGTGGGGAAATCATTGGTTATATGAGCCTGACAACTCCCCTTGGTTTAGCAATTGGCCCCGCCTTTGGAGGTTATTTAGAAGCTACCAGTGGTTACGGGATATTATTTCTCGTATCGGCTGAATTGGGGTTTTTCGCCCTATTGGGGATTGTCCAAGTCACTAAGGAGCCAGTGCAGGTACGGGAGCAAACTGAGGGAGGGGATGTCTACGACGGGCTACGCCTACGCAACTTTTGGCAAATTTTGGCCAGTCCAGAGGTGAGAGTTCCAACTATGGTTATGTTGCTAGTTGGTTTATCCGTCGGTGCTGTACATACCTTTGTGTCGTTGTTCCTCAAATCCACTCAGTTAGACTTCAATGGCGGACTGTTTTTTACAGCTGCGGCAATTTCTAGTTTTAGTATCAGAGTATTTGCTGGTAAGGCAAGCGATCGCTTTGGTCGTGGTTTGTTTATTACCTTTGGTATTTTTTGCTATGTTTTGGGGTTAATATTGGTGTGGCAAGCTGACAGTGCGATCGCTTTCTTACTGGCTGCCATCGTTGAAGGGGCTGGTGGTGGTACACTGATCTCGATGATTATCACCATGATGGCAGACCGCTCACGGCCTCAAGAACGGGGGCAAATTTTTGCTATCTGCGTCGCTGGACTTGACCTGGGAATTGCGATCGCTGCTCCTCTTCTGGGTACTATCGCAGAACTTGTAGGCTACCGCAATATGTTTGGCTATAGTGCTGCGATGACTTCTCTAGCACTTGTGATCTTCCTCACCCAGTCGAGCAAAAACCTATCTAACTCCCTACGCTTTGCACTAGGTTTAGCTCCAGATGCCTACGCCTTGAAAAACTTAAAAGTTAGGAGTGAAGAAATTTAACTCCTCACTCCTAACTTTCCAAAACGGGCGAGGAGGGATTCGAACCCCCGACACCGTGGTCCGTAGCCACGTGCTCTAGTCCACTGAGCTACACGCCCTCACCGACAATCTATATTAACACGTTCTAACTAAATGACGCAAGATAATTTTTCATCTAATTTTGCCAGCTTAACCCATCTAGATCACCACGGACAGGCACAGATGGTAGATGTGTCTGATAAAGCACCCACGATCCGCCAAGCAGTAGCCGAGGCCAATGTGCGGATGCTGCCAGCCACCTTCGCAGCCATTCAAGCCGGAAATGTACCAAAAGGTGATGTGTTGGCAACTGCAAGATTGGCTGGGATTATGGCAGCCAAGCAAACAGCCACTTTGATTCCCCTATGTCATCCCTTGCCTTTGCAAAAAATCACAGTCGAAATTATACCCAACCCGCAACGACCTGGTTATCAAATTCAAGCCACAGTCAAAACTAAAGCTGAAACTGGTGTAGAGATGGAAGCCTTAACTGCTGTTTCTGTGGCTGCCCTGACTTTATACGATATGGCAAAAGCCTTAGAAAAGTCGATTCAAATTGAATCAATTCGTTTAATAAGTAAAAGTGGCGGGAAATCAGGAGATTATTCCCCGCCAGAGCAATAAGCTAGATGATCTTACCTATAGCTTTGTTGAGATCGGCTGGGCTTTCAAACTCGTCATCATCTGGTAGTTTATCTAACAGAGATAGAATCTCTTTATCTGCTCCTTGCTTTTTAGCGTGTTTAGTCAAATCTTGCTTATTTGCAGGATAGTCAACACCTTTCAAGTGTTTTTGTATTTCAACTGGGTTTGCCTTAGCCATTTTCATCCACCTCATAAAGGTTCTTTCCATCTTTACAAGTGGATTTATTTGCTCCCTCTATCATAAAGATGAATCATTTTTAACTAAGAAAAATTAAAAGGTCATCCACCAGGTTGATGAATCGTATTTGGGTATTGGGCATTGAAAAGAGGCAGGGGGAAGGGTGCAGAGGAGAAGAATTTTCCCCTTATTCCCCATTCCCTAAAAATTGTCATGGTATCGGCAATCTTCTTCAATATATGTATGCATTAAAGGTTAGTAGAAATTGCCTGTACGGGACAGGTGGGGATACACTGTTCACAGACGATGCAGCGCGATCGCGTGAATGTCAATTTGTATGTCTCTGGGTGGAGGATGAGGGCTTCGGTAGGACAAACCCCAGTACACAAGCCACAGTGAACACACGCATCCTCATCAATCATAATTTCGCCTAATGTAGAAGAAACGTTAACATGGCGCGATCGCATCCACTCGATCGCCGCATCTAATTGATCGATATCTCCCGCTAGTTCCACTACCAGTTTGCCAATTTGATTTGGGGCAACTTGGGCGCGGATAATATTGGCGGCGACGTTGAACTCTTTAGCCAGTACATAAGTGACCGGCATTTGCACGGCACGTTTCGGGAAGGTGAGGGTTACTCGTTTTTTCACAGGTTTAGCAGAAAGTTTTTTCTGTTGTAGCGTATTGAGAGTTTTAGAACTTGAAACAGTTAGAGAAGTCCAAAAAATAAATTATCCAAATAAAAATGGTATGGAACTTTGCCAATTAGTACGCAACGATTGGCTTGGCTTGTATTTCTGCATATTTTATAGCAGGTTGTACTAAGTCCAAGCACGGAAAAATGTACTATCTTCCCAGATGTTAGCAGTCGCCAGTGCGATCGCTGTTAATTCTTCCTTTTTAAGAGGCACAAAAGCCCGCGCTATCTTGACATTATTCTCTAATTGTGAAACTGTTTCTGCGGCAATTACACAACAATGAACTCCAGGCTGAGACATTGCGTAACCTAAAGCTTGTTCCATACCTGTCAACCCACCTGATTTGAATAGCCGCCCATAAGCTGGGACTTTCATCGCAATCACACCGACATTTTTTTCTTGAGCAACTGGTAGAACTACCGGGATAAATGGACGTGGGTGGTGTTTGTCGGCGGCATTCACAGGAATCAGTGTAGTGTGGAAAGGATAGCGACGTAACCCTTCGGCAATTATTTGAGGGTCGTGATGTCCGGTAATACCTGCGAACCGCACCAATTTTTGTTGTATGGCTTCTTCTAAAGCTTTAATTGCGCCAGATGGACTAAAGATGGTGTCGAGTTCTTCAGAAAAAGAGACGTGATGCAACTGCCACAAATCGAGATAATCTGTATTGAGACGTTTAAGCGATCGCTCCAATTCTCGCCATGCTCCATCTCGATCTCTTTTATCAGTCTTGCTTGCGAGAAATAGCTTGGAGCGATGAGGTGGTAGCACTTTGCCTAAATAATCTTCACTGGGCCCATAACTAGCGGCTGTATCAAAGTAGCGGATGCCAAGTTCCAGCGCTCTTTGAATAATTGCCAGAGCATCACCCTCTTTTCCTTCCCAGGATAGCGGCGTTTGTCCTGCTCCTCCTAAACCAAAGATTGGGAGTTTTACTTCCGTGCGTCCGAGTAACCGTTCTGGCATAGTTGCTGGCGGTGTTGCGATGTTGATAGTATTTTGCTGTAAGGCATTAGTTGCCACAATACCGCTAGTCACAGCAATGCTGGTAATGAGGAAATTACGCCGCGTTTTTCCTTCTGTCATGATTGGCTTCGGGGGCGAAATTACTTTTATTCTAATATCTTAGCTAAGGAGAATTAATCTGAGAAAGCAAAATTACTGATAGATTAGGGACGCTCTGAAAGCGCCGATCGTTAGTTAGAAAAGTAGAACATTGAGCCAAAAGTGCTGTTGTTGCATGGATAGCATCTGGTAATTTAATGTTAATACTGGCACGCAGTTGAGCAGCTTCAATTAAAATCTGACGACTGACAGGAATTACTGTTAAATTCTGAGAATTGCTAATCAGTTGTTTGTAAGTTGTCTGTTGAGCTAAGTTCTGATTTTGGAAAGGTTTTACCAATACTTCAGCAAGTGATAATTCACTAGTTACTACACTCAAGTTACCTCGATCGATACTTTGGAATAACTAAGTTAAATCTTGGGCAAATGCTGGATGTCCTTCTAAAGCATAGATCCAAATGTTGGTATCGAGGTATACCTTTGTGCCTTGAATAGCATCTATAATTCCCATGCATCTCGTTCTTGGCGAATAAACCGATCCACTTCTTCTGGTGTAGCAAAACTGCCTCTAGCAGATCCGATAAAGCTACTTAGAGGCTTTTCAGAATGCTTTGGGGGTGACTCCAGAAGTACTATCACCTCCACAGTTGCACCTGCTGGAAGTTCTGGAGAAGAGATTTCTACTACACCACCAGGTTTGACGATCGCCTGTTGCCTGAGTCCATTAAGCATGATAATTTATCCTCATTAGTGTCGGAATATCGCACTCCTTTTTCTAGTTTAGCTTTGAGGTGCGATCGCTTTACTTCTTACTAAGGGAATTTTTCTCAGCGTAGTTGAGATTTCTCTGATATTCTGTGATTTTTTGTTGGGCTACTATATAATTTGGGCTAGAAGATGGCACAGTTTTCATAAGTGCGATCGCAGTTTTCCACTGATTGACAACTATCTTCCACTCATCTGGAGATTTTGCTGATTGAGTAAGGTTAGCTGCATTAATTGCTTTACTTACTGCTTCTCGAAATGTATCCGTTTGAAGTAACACAGTTGGAGATTCTGAAATAACTGGTGAGGGTGTAACTAATGTAGAATTGGATGGTATTTGTATATTAGTTTTAGATGTTAAAGGAAGAATTTCTCCAAATTTTAAAGATAAAAATATCACTACAGCAATTGAAAATACAAATAACATCAACACCCAGTTTTTTTTGAAATTACGATATTTATACTGAGTCTTAATAATTGAATTTTCTTCATCATTCGATAAAATATTGGATGTCATTTTGTGTAAACCCATTTCCCCGCGCAATCTATTAAGTTCTTGATCTTTATTTAAATCAGTCTTAGATTTAGTTGCATCTGTTTCTTTAGTGCCAGAGTAAGCAGATATTATTCGCTGTCTTACCAAATGTTCAATTTGATAAGTTAATGCCCCAGCAGAAATATAAAACAGCCCAAATATTAGTATTATATTCTTTTCAACTTCTGTATATGATTCAACTGGCTTAGTGTAGCTAATATTAAATAATGGCGAAATCATTGTGCAAAAAAAAGCTGCTATCAGTGTAGAAATTGCAATTACAAGCCAAGCATACAATCCTTCCCACCAACTCATTATTCCTGGAAATAACCCTTTGATTCTACCTATTTCTGGTGCTTGAATTTCTGATATAAACCGACTAATAAGTAGGTGTAATAAGTGATGAGTAAAAGAAATTGTAGGAATAGGAGATAGGATTAACAGTATTGTCAACATAAAAAATAATTCGGGACTTTTTGCCAAATATGTAATTTGGTAGCCTACTTTTCCTGGATTAGTGAGTAAAAATATAATAAAGCTCAACAATAGATTCAAAATTAATGCTTTTAACCAAGAAGTAGGATAAGGAAACCATAAAGGCCAGTAAAAATTTTGTAATTTTTGCTTAGTAATTTCCTGAATATTGGGATTTTTCATAATTAATAAATGCGAAAATCTGATAAGTTATCGTCTATATTAGGATTCCCCATATACAGACAAAAGCAACATTTACAAAATTTTTAGAGCTATATATTTAAAATTTCCTTGATTTATCATATTTTTGGCAGAAGCCCCTAATTTAGAATCTTTCTCTACACCTATGCATAAGGCAAATTAGATATTAACGTTCCTTTGTAATCACAGAACTACCATTAGTAATGCTTACTTTTTGAATAAAAACGTCGGTACAAGATGATAAAATATCAGAGCTTATTTGATTAGCAATAAATTCAAAATCTTGGTTTGTTAATCCCTGTGCAGTATCGCCGCTTAAGTTAATACAAATAGTTAGGGTTTGAGGATTATTGGAAGAGTGTTCATTATCTACTGCTTCTATTTCAAATTCTGCTATGCCCAAATCAAACTCTTTACTCCAAGCTGGAAACTGTTTACCCGTTTGTTGTCCATAAACTTTCACGCTTTCAATAGATACAGCCCCTAAAGCAGTTAAACCTTTGCGGATAAATGGAACTAAAATTTGCTGATTTGGTACTTGGGCTGATTCTAGCATTACCTCTAAGCAAGCATCTTTAAAGGCAACTTTTGCAGTGATCCCTTTGGCGTGTAGGTGGCGGTTCATGAGAGATGCGATCGCCTGGGAATCTCCCTGTCTTGCAAGTTTTAGAATATTTGGCTGTGTCATAACCAGTAAAAGAAAACTCTGGGAAAATAAACTTATATTCTCAGGATTCCCTCTTGACAGCCTTAAGTAACATTATGATGCAAGATATCAACTAAGCTGGGCTAAAATGTCTACTATAAAGATAGTCTTTCACGGACTTTTGCAAAAATTATATTTTCTCTGTCTTGAAATCAAAAACTAGTGTTTTTGTGCTTGCCAAATTAACAGGATTAATATTAATCAGTTTAATTCCAATTTTAAATATGAAGTTTTATCGAGATCATGCTTGGCCCTCGACGCTGGAAGAAGCCATAGTTATCCAAGAAAAGCTGCGAGATCAAGTAATTACTGAGGATCAACTGCAAGAACCTATTCAGTACGTCGCTGGAGTGGATATGGGTTTTGAAGCTGATGGAACAATTAGCCGTGCAGCTGTGGCAGTACTGAGTTTTCCTGATTTGCAAATAATTGAGACAAGCCTAGCACACCGTCCTACAACCTTTCCTTATGTTCCTGGGTTCCTCTCATTTCGGGAAATTCCAGCCGTTCTCGATGCCCTGGAAAAGATTAAAACAACACCAGATATCATTCTGTGTGATGGTCAGGGAATTGCTCATCCCCGGAGATTAGGTATAGCTAGCCATTTGGGGTTACTTATAGATATGCCAACAATTGGTGTAGCCAAGTCCAGGTTGATAGGTAAGCATGAGGAATTGGCAGAAACCAAAGGCAGCACGCAACCACTGATATATAACGGTGAAACCATTGGGGTAGTTTTGCGATCGCGCACAGGAGTAAAACCTCTATACATCTCCAGTGGTCATCGAATTAGTTTACCGACAGCAATTGACTATGTATTACGCTGCACGCCAAAATATCGGCTGCCAGAAACTACACGCATTGCTGATAAATTAGCGTCGGCGAAATAAAGCTTGTTGAAGTTTTTTCTAAATACTTGCTTGCACCGACTCAATCGTGTTAGGAATCGCACAGGAAGATGTTGAAATAGCTAAATACGATTTACGAAGTTAGAACAATGAACACACTAACTTTACAGTGGCATGATGCTGGTCAAGATAAAACTCAGAACATTTACGAACAACAGCCAAGTCAAAATCATGGTACTGTCCGTATCGGTCGTGACCCCCTCCGGTGCGACATTGTTCTGAGTCACCCTACTGTCTCCGGTTTGCACGTTGAAATATTTTTTCATCACCAGCAACAGCACTTTTATATCAGGAATTTGCGATCGCAAAATCCCCCCCTTATCGATGGAAGTCCCTTAGTCCAAGGTGAAATGCCTTTAACTCAAGGCACTAGTATCACTTTGGGACAACTACAACTCAATGTTACTAGCGTTTCCACGGGCAGTATTCCAGCAACAATTTTGCTACCACCCCATCCACCAGTACATATAGGATATCACCACCATCCATCAACACCCCCCGCACCACCGCCAGGAGTTTATGGCTTAGAATGCCCCAAATGTCATAAAGTTTCCCCAGGAGAGAATCTACAAATTGGCTGTCATTGGTGTGGCACATCTTTAGCTGCGGCAGTAAGTGTTTTAGTAGCAAGGAGTTAAGAGTTAGGAGTTAGGAGTGACAAGTAGAGACTGGAGAAGAGTTTTTTCCATGCCCAATGACAAATCACAAATGACAAATGACAAATAACAAATGACCAATGACAAATGACTTACAAATCCAATTAAGTTGGGATGAACCAGCGACGGGTGAACGGCGAGAACCAAGGTTGAATATGCCGATCGCTTTTGGTCGAGAATTCCCTCGTTTACCTGCTGAACTCAGGGGAGTGCGGGTTTCTAGGATGCTGCTTAACAGTAACGAAGTTTCTCGTTATCATGCCCTAATTGACTGGGAACAAGACCATCTGGTGGTGATTGACCAAGGCAGCGTTAACGGTGTATATGTTAACGGTCAACCACAAACGCGTAGTGTTCTGGCTAATGGCGATACGTTGCAAATTGGCCCTTATATGATAACGGTGACATTTGCTGCTAGCGCCTCTGCACCAGATACCAGCCCTCCTTCAACGATTCATTTCAACGCAAATACCAATCACCCAGACCCCAGTTTGCCTGTAGTCCAGCCGCTAACGCCCGTGGCAAGTAATTTCCCGCCATTGGCATTTCAGGCTCAAAAGGTCGCTGTGCAAGCACTTCATGCTACAGGATTACCAGTAGATGAATCTGATTATCTTGCGATCGGGGCGGGATTGGGTAGCTTCGTTTGGGCTGATTTGCTGCGAATTAGTGGTGTGCGTGCTGACAAAATTGTGGCTTTGGGATTAGAGGCAGAACCTTATGCCCGTTACAAACGCCTTTGTTTGAATTCGCAAATTCCCTTATATGAAAGACTGCGTTCTAATTCTGACTCTTGTCCTGATAATATTTGGGGCTGGCCTAGTTATGCCTTGCGAGAAGCTTGGGGAGACTTAGCCAAAGGACAGATAAATTCAGCATTCAAATATTTATGGCAAGTGTTTGCGGAACCAACATTTGCAGAAACTTATACTCCCCGTGCGGGTAATGTTTTTGATTCTATAGACCGAGAGGCGAAGCGCATTGGCTGGAATCAAATTTATCGCTATGGGCGAGTTAGGGGAATTCGCAAAACTGATGATGGCAGATATTGCATAGCTTATTCTCGCGGCCCAGGAAATTATGCTTTTTTAATTAGTCGTTATTTACATTTAGCTACTGGGTATCCAGCAATTCAGTTTCTTCCAGATTTGCAAGCTTATAGAGAAAAATATCAAGATTTTAAATCTGTCGTGAATGCTTATGAAGCCCACGATCATGTTTATGAACAACTAGAGCAACATGGTGGTACGGTGTTGATTCGGGGGCGGGGAATTGTGGCTTCGCGAATTGTGCAGCGCATTTACGAAGCCAGAAAACGAAATCGGAATATTGCAGTTTTGCATTTAATGCGATCGCCTAAACCCCAAGGTAACAAATTTCAAAATACCCAGCGCCTAGTCAAAAACCATTACGAATTTCAACCCTTTAACTGGCCGAAAGCGTGTTGGGGCGGCGAACTCCGGGCAATGTTAGAAAAAGCCACTCCCGATGAACGCAAGCGTTTACTAGCAGATTGGGGTGGAACTACTACCGCCGACCGCCAAGACTGGCAGCAAATTATTGCCCAAGGGTTAAGCGAAGGCTGGTATCAAATTACCTTCGGTGAGGTTCTGGATGTAGAACGAGATGCCCAAAACCGGACTATTACCCGTATCCGAGAGCAAAGCTTTGGGGAAATGAAATTGCTAGCTGATTTTATTGTTGATGCTACTGGACTGGATGCCAAAGTAGATGCCAATCCCCTCTTAGCAGATTTGGTGAAACATTACAATCTCCCAGTGAATCACCTGGGGCGATTGACTGTAGCGAACAATTTTGAATTGGTAGAAATGCGTAGTGACAGAGGTCAAATGTATGCGGCTGGGGCTATTACTTTAGGTGGCCCTTATGCAGCAGTTGATAGTTTTTTGGGCTTGCAGTACGCCGCATTAGTCGCCGTTGATGGACTCGCCGCCGCCCATGCGCCTGGAGTCCATCGTTTGAATACTATAAGTTCCTTTAGGCAGTGGTTGAAGTGGGTGTTAAATCAGTCACCTTAGATTAAGAAGGTAGGAGGTAGAAGCTATAAGCTGTTACGCAAATAAGATTGCACATCAACTGGTGAGGTTGTCCTTTGTCCTTGGTGAAACACAAATGACTAATGACTAATGACTAATGACTAATGACTAATGACTAATGACTAATGACTAATGACGTTCTACACGGAGTTTGTGCAATATGTAGGCGCGTTAGCTTATCACTCGTAGAGAAATCGAAATCTGCTGTAATTTGACAATGTTGAGCAATGTTCTTTACGCCTCAGTGTATAAAAAACTTGCCAATTTGGCTGCATGACTTGGATTCTCTCTGGTAAAGTATTAAAAGTCAATTACTTGTGGGCTATATTTACCGAGGTTTACTATACTTTCAAGAGCATTTAACTAAATCTGCTCATTTTACTCTGCTAGCGGAACAATAAAAATTGCTGGTGTATTCACTACAACAGCAACAAGTAAAATGATCAGTCTTGGTTTATTTACTTCGTCTATTTTAAGATTGACGAAGTATTTTTTTAGGTAAGTAAGTCGCTACTAATTTATATTTCTTCCTATACATTGAATTTTTCTCAGCGACTTACTTAGAGGTACAAAATTTAAGAATAAATCTATATACCAAAAGAGTGTAATAATTCAGCATCCAGAAGTCATAATTGAAAAGGAATAAAGCATGATTAGTACATTTATATATCAAATCTTCTCCTAATTATTTAACTATTCTGACTCCTGAATTATTACCCCTATTCCCTGCTATATACACATTTATTGACTTGTATTTATACCAATTACCCCTATGATTATTAAGGAGATCGACAAAAGTTTGATCAATGTGGCAGATTCACGAAACCAGACAATGCCAATCGTAGCAATTAGGACAGTTCCCAATCCAGCCCAGACAGAATAAGCCACACTCACTTCAATTCTTTTGAGAGCAAAGTTCAAAAAAGTAAAACAAAGTCCATAGAAGACAAATATTAATACCGAAGGAACTATTTTTGTAAATCCCTGCGATAACTTCATGCAAGTTGTGCCTGAAACCTCAAAGAGGATTGCTAGCATGAGGTAAATCCAACTTATTGCCATATTTTTTGTAAATGGTTTGTTAAGAGCAACCGACGGGTGGCGCATCACGCCCTATCAATGGAATAAACAGTCCTGAAGCCACTCATTAACAGTTAAGTTAAGTGCCCCGACAGCTGAAACTGAACGCGCAATAGTGTAGTTTAGCCTGATTAGGAGCATTATTCTGGGGCTTTATAGCTGATTGGTGAAGGAAAAAGCTTCCTATCCCTATGAAGAGATTATCTATTACTACATCTCAGGTCGGGACGATCCGAAAATTTATTATATTAGGGTTGCTGTAATAAAGCTGTCTCACCATTTTAAATGTCTGAAACCCTTGCAAACAATTAATTACGTTAGCGCAGCGGTAGCGAGTCCGCGTTCGCTTTTAGCGTCTGTCTTCGACACGCTGCGCGAACGTAGAGAGCGTCATTACGAATTACGAATTCCGCCTTGCGGTACTAGTTAGTGAAGCATTGGGGCAACAACTACTGTAGTATGATTGTGGTTTTGTACTACCAATGGTATAAGATATGACGGCTCAATTTGAATACAGTACTCTCACCCATCCAAAAGATATTAAGCAGTTTGAAATTATCCTTGAGCAATGTTTTATCAGCGGACTTGGTGGCGAGGAAGCTTATATCAACTTGATTGGTGTAGAAAATTTCCGTATTATTCGGGGATTCGAGCAAGTAGTTGGTGGATTGGCAACTCTGGATATGGGTCAGTGGTGGGGTGGTGTGCGTGTACCAATGACAGGAATTGCGGTAGTAGGCATTGCTCCAGAGTATCGCGGTTCGGGAGCTGCGATCGCTCTCATGCAAAACACCCTCAAAGAACTTTACGCGAGGGGCGTAGCAATTTCCGCTCTTTATCCAGCTGTTCAAACTTTGTACCGAAAAGTAGGGTATGAGCAGGGAGGTAGCTGGTGTATTTGGGAAGTTGCTACCAGGAATATCCAAGTGCGGGAGCAACCCCTACCTTTAGAACCAGTAGTCAGCATCAATCATCAAATTTTTCATGAACTATATCAGCAGCAAGCAAGACTAACACATGGATATTTAGATCGACATCCAGCAATCTGGCAGCGAATAATCCAGCCAGATGAGAAGGAAACAGTCTATGCCTATTTTATTGGTACTAAAGACCAACCCCAAGGCTACATCATCTTCACTCAAGAGCGAACAGAAGATGGTGAAATCCTCTGGATAAAAGATTGGGTACTCCGCACAGTTGCTGCTGCACAAACATTCTGGTCTTTTCTAGCAAATCATCGCTCCCAAATTCACCAGGTGCGATGGAAAAGTTCTGCAATTGATTCGCTGACATTGCTGCTACCAGAGCAAACTGCCAAGATATGGCGTGAGAGCCGTTGGCTGTTTCGGGTAATAGATGTAGTCAAGGCGCTGGAGGTGCGGGGTTATCCATCGGGAATCCAAGCTGAACTGCACCTAGAAATTCAAGATAATTTGCTACCTGCAAACAATGGTAAATTCATTCTTTCTGTAGCTAACGGACGTGGTGAAGTCACAAAAGGTGGAAAGGGTGAATTACAGCTAAATATTCGCGAATTGGCACCATTGTACACAAGTTTGTTCACACCCTACCATTTGCAAATGGTAGGAAAATTGGATGGGACAGAAACGGCTATCTTAGCAGCTACACAAATATTTGCAAGTGCCTCGCCTTGGATGGCTGATTTCTTTTAAAGGAGTAGGGAGTGGGGAAGTGATTAAACTGTTGTGCCTCTAGTTTTTGCTCAACTCACATCCGCAGCACTCCCCAATCAACAAAATAGAAGTTGGAAACATAATTAATCATTAATTCGTCCTTCGGCTAGATTAGCAATTTCTGTTGTCAATTCAGATCATAAATAAGAATACCAGCGATTTTTTTGATCAATCACCATTATCTAATCCTAGATAAGTAAGTAGATATAAATCAATCAAGGCTTGTAGTTTGAGCAAATATAGGGCAAACTACAAGCCACTCATTTCAATAATTTCTACTTACTTATCATCAAAAAAATAACTCAATGGGGTTTATGATTTTTGTCCTGAATTTCAGTATGATCATCGGAAAACAATTTAAGGTAAAGTTGATTAGTTGCTAAGTAATCCGACGGGAATAAACCAAATTATGTTGCGAAACATAAATAGGCTTAAAAGTCTTATTAATGACCAATGACAAATGACAACCTCCACCAGTTAGCTTTAATTGCACCGACTTACTTACATAGTTGCATACCTACAATCACAACATGAAATCACATTTACTTGCGATCGGTTTAAGCAGTTTGCTTCTATTTGCAGGACAAGCTAAAGCCTCACGATTACAGTCTTGGTACTTTGACTCTAAGCAAAACCAATTACACCTAACTACAACTTCTGGAATCCAACCAAAAGCCTTTTTATTAGATAATCCTAATCGATTGATCATTGACTTACCTGGAACTAGCTTTAATTCAGATAGTGTCAAAAAAAGTTTTGGGAATGCGATTAAAGAAATTCGTATTGGGAAACCAGACAGTCAAACAACTCGTTTTGTCGTGGAATTAGCTCCAGGTTATCATATTGATGCCCGTAATCTATCCATTAAAGGAGATTCTCGTTCCCATTGGATTGTAAAATTTAATTCATTTGACCGCCAAAGCAATAATATTACTGGGGAAAATAGAGAAGATATTGTTATCAATTCTACAGATGCTTCCACATTTGCGGGAGTTGTAAATCTTGGTCAAGAAATGCAGGGTATCAGTTCGCAAATTCGCGCCTTGTTAGCAACTTATAAATCATTAAACCCTGGAATATTTTTCTTAGATTTAGATACAGGTAACTATATAGATATTAATGGTGAAAAAAGATTTGCTGCTGCCAGTACAATCAAATTTCCCTTATTAGTAGCTCTTTTCCAAGAAATAGATGCTGGTAGAATTAAACTAACAGATCAATTAGTGATGCGGCGCGATTTAAGGGTTGGTGAAGCCGGAACTATGAAATACAAACCCGTTGGAACTAAATTTAGCGTCCTCCAAACTGCTACCTTGATGATGACCATTAGCGATAATACCGCCACAAATATGGTTCTTGATCGTTTGGGTGGTACAGCAAAAGTTAACCAACGTTTTCGTAGCTGGGGATTGCAAAATACAGCAATGCAGAATTTGCTTCCAGACATTCCTGGCAAAAATACAACCAGTTCCAAAGATTTGGTCAGATTGGCGGCGTTAGTTTCTAATAATCGGTTGCTATCTCCAAACAGCCGCAATCAAGTTTTAGGCATCATGCGCCGTGTCAAAACTAATAGTTTGCTACCGGCTGGTATTGGTAAAGGAGCTACCATTGCCCACAAAACTGGCACATTGAGATTTATCATTGGTGATGCGGGTATTATTGAAATGCCTAACGGAAAAAGCTATTTGGCAGGTATTTTGGTGCAAAGACCAAACCACGATCGCAAAGCTGGAGATTTTGTCCGTGAAGTTTCTCGCAGAGTCTACAATTACCTAAACCAAACCACAGTTAGCAATATAGAATCGAACTCTAGCGATCGCACTCCTTAGTAATCCGATTTGATTTGTGAAAATCGTTAGGCTCAGATCCCCGACTTCTTCAAGAAGTCGGGGATCTTCTTGTTCCCAAATAATTTAGGATTGCTGTAATGCTGAAGTTCTCATTCAATTAAGTAGAACGGCGTGAATAATTCAAAGTTTGTAGTGGGGACTTTAGTCCTCTTTTAAGGGCTAAAGCTAATTAAATTAGATTTTATATTACTTAATGTAGTTTGGCTTTTTCTCGCCGACTTACTTATCCACTAGCCAGAGTAAAATCACTTTTTATACTTAATACTTTCCATTTAAGAATATTGGTTTTTTTGTACGCTGAATACTTTAATCGCTTACGGGACTTTTGCTGAATTATTAGAACATTGGGAAGCATCAAGAGTAAGTACAGTAATAGCTTTAGCTCCTATTGTGACCTTAATATCAGTCGCATTTGTATCAGTTATTCTACCTTCTTGGATACCATCAGAACACTTCACTGTTATCGCAATATTAAGAGCGGGTTTAGTAGTCACAGGTACGTAGAGAGCGCTTTGGGAAAAACTAATTAAGAGTAATGATTTTCAGGATTCTTACTGGTTTTTTTCTCTAGCCAATTCATGCCATCTGCAAAGCTACAACATAAATACTGAGGCAGACTATTTTTTATTTGTTATGATTTAATAGTGAAGGCAAACTACTGAGATCAGCCAGATACTTTACCCATCTGCGTGACTCTGTAGGATTTAATTGTTGACCTTATAGCCAAAAAAAATCCTTGAAGAAGAATTCAAAAATCAGAATTCAGGAGTCAGAATAAATTACTCGTAAATTAGGAATTAGTACTTTTGTGTTGACTAGCAAATACTAAATTTGGTGGGGATTGTAAACCCATGATCTTAAGCAAGCTATATTCGGAAGTCATACATAAATTAATTCCTGAGTTATAGTTTCTAACTCCTAAATTCTGTTTTGATAAAATTGAGGCTAATAACTTTAAGTAAACCAAGCAGGGCGCCCGAATAACTACCAAAGCCAACACCTGATAAAACCAGACCACCGAAATAGTTGAGCGATGAATAGTTTGTTTGGTAATTGGGCCAGCACCCTGAGAAAAAATTTCCTATTGCTGGTTCTTTCAATGGTGCTGCCAACATTTGGAATTAGTAATTCTGTATTGGCAGCAGAGCGGATTTATGCATCTTATTCAGCTTTAGAGCTTTCCATTTCAGTCACCACTCTAGAAAACTACGCTAAAACAGGTGTAATTAACGAAGACTTGGCAGCATATCAGCAATATCTGCCTCTACAACAGCTTCAAGAATTGCGGCAGATTTTACTTAATCGTGTGAAAGTTAGTCCGGTAGTAGTTTCGCAACTTCTCCACACACCGGAAGGAGAATTTTTGCTGCATCGGTTGGCGCAAGTCATTAAAACCAGTCAACCAGAACCAGGATTTGGTGCTTTGCGTTCGGCGCTAATTCTAGCCTCTGCTGAATCGGGAGGCTTGACACTTTTGAATGTCTTGCGTAAATATCCCAGCAGCAGCATTCGCCTTGATGTTGCAGAGACTTTGGAAATAGCTACGGAATTGGAGAGACTTGTTAACCAAACCCATCTTGCGATCGCAGCAGTTTCCCAAAAGTCTAAAATAGAAGCTGATGGCATTTCCCAACCAAATTTCTCGCAATTGCCTGATTTGCAGGTTCCGGGCAAGTTGAAGTCGCAAAAATACACCCTGAAGTTTTTCGACTCAACGCGCAATCGGCTTTTGCTAACTGATGTTTACATTCCCAATGTCCAGAATCCTGCACCTGTAATTGTGATTTCTCACGGCTTGGGTTTAGACAGTAGCAACTTTGAATATTTAGCCACTCATCTAGCTTCCTACGGATTTGCCGTTGCCGTTCCCAATCATCCTGGTAGTGATGCTAAACAATTGCGTTCTCCGTTAAATGGACGCGCCATTCAAGTAGCAAAACCAAATGAATTCCAAGACCGGCCAATGGACATAACATATATACTGAATCAATTGGAAAAAGGTAATCAATCTGATTCACGGTTTAAAGGTCGCCTAAATTTGCAACAAGTCGGAGTATTTGGTCAATCTTTGGGAGGCTACACAGCCTTAGCCTTGGCAGGTGCTAAAGTTAACCCTGAGCAGCTAAAACAAGACTGTAAACCAGCAGCCCTGCAAAACACCTGGAATATGTCTTTACTGCTTCAGTGTAGGGCTTTGGAATTGAGCATTAGCAAGTCTGGCAAGAATTATAACCTGCGGGATGAGAGAGTGAAAGCTGCGATCGCAGTTAATCCCATTACTAGTTCCATTTTCGGCAAAGCTGGCTTAAGTCAAATCAAAATTCCAGTAATGATTGTCAGCAGTAGTGATGATACAGTTGCACCAGCTTTATCCGAGCAAATTCTACCTTTCTCCTGGTTGGCGAATTCACAAAAATACCTCGTCATGCTTGTAGGTGGTACCCACTTTTCCACCATTGGTAATGGCAACCCTGCAAATCAACAAGTAGCATTACCTGCCGACATGATTGGCGATGCTTCCCAAGCACGTCGTTACATGAATGTTTTGAGTTTACCTTTTTTCCAAACTTATGTTGTAGAAAAACCGCAATACGTTTCCTACCTTAACGCCGGCTATATTCAAAGCATTTCTAGTAAGTCGCTTGGATTGAGTCTCATCAAGTCATTAAGTGCAACCGAATTAACTCAATTACTAGATATCAAAGGAGCCAAACCCGCAAAAAAAAACTCCCCAACACCATAGTCAGCTTCGGATTTTGGATGTTGGATATTGGCGTTGCATTACTGCATGTGATGATTTTTATTTGACGTAAACAAAACTGAGGATTGGGTGTCAAATCGATACCCACCACTAAATTTTCAAACATCTTTCCGAGATACTACTTGCGTTCGACTCTGTTAGGCTTGAAGTAGGTCTGTAGATAGAGGCTATGAGGTTGAGTATATTTATAATAGTAACTGGATAGTCAAAACACCACCTCTATCCCTAGTAAATTTACAGAATGTTTATATAACACTGTTATCTAATGGATAAATCAGAATTCAGGAGTTAGGAACGGAGTCTTTGCCTTTGTTCCTAAATTTTGAATTTTTAAGTCTTCTTCAATTAGCTATTTGAAAGGCTACACAAGCAGAAATTTTTGGAAAAATATACTTATGAACATGACAAGAATTGTTGCAGGAAAACTACTTGTTGCCATGTTTGCACTGGGAATTTCTTCTTGTGCTTCACCAACATCTGAGTCGGCAAACACTAACAATCAAGAAATAGAAACAACTGAACCAGTCAGTCAAAAAACTTCTACCAACAATCAAGTGTGTACTCTCGTTGATAATGGCTTTGGTTCACAAGGGGAGGTAAATGTACAGGCTGAAGAAGTGGTGACAGGTCTTGAAGTTCCTTGGGGAATTGCCTTTCTACCAAACCAAGATATGTTAGTCACTGAACGACCTGGACGCGTTCGCCTTGTGCGGGATAGTAAACTTATCCAAAAACCTGTAGCCACTATTAATGTTACAGATAGCGGTGAAGGTGGTTTACTTGGAATTGCGACTCATCCCAACTTTGCCGAAAACCGACTTTTTTACCTGTACTATACCGCTGATAGTAATGGATCGCAGGTGAATCGCGTTGAACGATGGCGATTATCCGAAAATGGACTCAGTGCCTCTTCAGATAGAATAATTCTCGATGATATTCCCGTAGCCCTGTATCACAACGGTGGTCGCATTCGCTTTGGTGCTGATGGAATGCTCTATATTGGGACTGGCGATGCGCGAGAACCGCAAAGTTCCCAGGATGTTAATAGCCTGGCTGGGAAAATCTTGCGTGTGACGCCAGACGGACAAGTGCCGCAAGACAATCCGTTTCCCAAAAATCCCGTATATATCTCTGGTATTCGCAATACTCAAGGGTTTGATTGGCATGATGCATCAACACTATGGGTAACAGACCACGGCCCCAGTGGTGAGTTAGGTAGAAGTGGTCACGATAAAGTCAGTGTCGCCAGAGCAGGAGACAACCTCGGCTGGCCAACTATCTACCGTTGTGAATCAGGAGAAGGACTTATCACTCCGTCCATTGTTTGGCGTCAAGCTTTACCTCCAGGTGGGGCAGCAATTTATACTGGAAATTCTATTCCTGAATGGAAAGGTAGCTTAATCATTCCTACCCTCCGCTCCGAACACTTGCAGCGTGTCGTTTTCAACCCACAATCACCCCAGCAAGTCGAGCGTCATGAGGTCTATTTGCAAGGTAAATACGGACGACTCCGAGAGGCAATTATGGGGCCAGATGGCGAGTTGTATGTCACAACTAGTAACTGTGATGGACGAGGGAGTTGCCCTTCACAGCAGGATAAAATTCTCCGCATTACCAAATGAAAAAGATGAAAAGCTCACGCACAGATATAGAGAACAAGAGTTTTTTTAATTTCATCCTTTCATTCAACAACGCCGAAATCGTTTATAGCAATTATCTTCCTCTCTCTTTATAATTACGAATTACGAACTACGAATTACGAATTAGTATGACTCGCAATGCCTGTCTAATTTTTAATCCATCTGCGGGACAAGGCAACCCAGTAGAAGATTTAGTAGCGATTCGAGAAGTTTTGGAACCTGAAATCAATCTGGATATTCGCCCTAAGCATGAAGTTAGTGCTTCGCAGT
>JBGTMK010000368.1:0-5300 GCA_041743605.1 Nostoc sp. | reverse complement strand
ACAAAACTAAAACCAAATGCTGTACTAGGTTCTAAACCCAAAGTTATCCTGATTCAGCAATAAAATCAGCGTATTACAATATATACCCATTTGACAATTCCCAAATATTTTTGTTGTCTAGAATTTGGCCGCTTACGAGTTGCCGCATGTATTACTATTTACTAGACCTTACTGAAGTAACAACATTCAGCGAGGATTAAATATTTTAATCCAGTTTTGATAACCAAAACTACCGTATATGGTGTGGTTAGAATTAGTGGGAGTTAAAACACTTGATTGTAGTGCGTTTAGCGTCTAAATAAATTCTTGTACGTCTAAAAGATACAGCTAACCAATATATAGACTATCATATTTATTCAAAATAAAGTCATGTTTTTTTATACTTCCAAATAATTGGTTAGTTTATACCTGGGATGATAGGTTTCAAAAGTACTTAGTAAATTATGGTAAAAATGCCGAATTATTGCCAATCAGGGATTAGCAAACGCAGATTTTTCCAGGCTAGTATGTCACCAATACTTTTAACAATACTGTGCTTAACGACTACTTGTGCTACCAACGCCCAAGAGTCACCGAAAAATGCCAAACCAATACCCAGGTTAATATCACAGTCACCTGTACCTCCTTTAACAGGTGCGGCATCCTCTGGTAATCAAATTTCTCTCAATGGACGTACCTTACCAGGAACTTGGTTACAGCGACCTGGAAAAGCCGGCCAGGTGACAACTCATGTCAGTGACGGTGCATTTAGGCAATTAATTGGAGTAAATTTTTTAAATAGTAGTAATTCAGCGAGGCAACCAGTACAGTGGTTTTCGTCGGTGACAAAGCCACTGGTTTTAACCACCAGGCTAGTAGGAGCATATCGCTATCTGGATATTACTAGTTTTGCTCAAACATCTGGATGGCAGATTCAAGCTAATGGCAACACCTTGGTGATTGCTACCCCGAAAGCACAAATCACAAATATTATTCAGAGCCAGGAACCTCCAGAAGCGAGTGCCCCTTTGCAACAGGCTCGGATTCTTGTCGATTTAGATCGTCCAACCCCCTGGCAAGTTGTACAAGGGTTAGCGATCGCAAAACCCCAAACTCCATCTTCTGATCCAGACACGCCAACCCCAAAAGCCACTACACCGCCAAATCGACAGTGGACAGTTACCCTGGATGGAATAGCCGCCCCTGTTTTGATAGAACGCTATACCCCCCAGCCAGCAGCACCACCAACATTGCTGCCAAACCTGCTCAAACAATTATCACCAGTTACACCAACACCAGATCCTGAACCACTGATTCAAAAAGTGGAGGTGGTGAAAAACCAAACGATTATTAGTCTGAGCGTTCCCTTTGGTCTATCACCTCAAGTTAGTACTGTAGCTAATCCCAACCGCCTGATTATCGATATTCGACCCGATCCTCTAGAAGAACGAGATATTACTTGGGCCCCAGGATTGCGCTGGCGACAGAATTATGTGAATTTAGGCACAGAACGCTTTCCTGTGGTCTGGTTAGAAATTAATCCCCGTAAATTTGGACTAGCGTTAAAACCGATGTGGGCTAGTACTGATGGGCTGACGGGTACTGCTCCCTTAATTCAAACAGCACAACGTTACTTAGCAATAGCTGGAATTAATGGTGGTTATTTTAACCGCAATAACAGATTACCATTGGGTGCGATTCGTCAGAATAATCAATGGTTATCAGGCCCTATTCTGAATCGAGGTGCGATCGCTTGGAATGATTCAGGTCAATTTTACTTCGGTCGTCTCACCTTAGAAGAAACTTTAATTACAGCAAATGATCAGCGTCTACCAATTCTGTTTCTCAACAGCGGTTACGTCCAGAGTGGTATTGCTCGTTACACACCAGCGTGGGGATCAACTTACACGCCCCTAACGGATAACGAAATTATCTTAGTGGTACAGAAAAACCAAATTACTAATCAGTTACCAGGCGGCAAAGTTGGGGCGACAGCGGTTCCCATTCCCCAGGATGGCTACCTACTAACTTTACGCGCCAATGCTGCTAGTTCTGCTTCACAACTACCTATTGGAAGCGCAGTAAGTATTTCCAGCGTCACAACTCCAGCTGATTTTAGTCGTTATCCCCACATTATCGGAGCTGGTCCGCTATTAATCCAAAACCGTCAAATTGTCCTTGATGCCAAAGGTGAAAAATTCAGCAATGCCTTTATTGCCGAAAAAGCTATTCGCAGCGGTATTTGTACAACGGCAACAGGCACACTGATGATTACTGCTGTGCATAATCGTGCTGGCGGTTATGGCCCTAATTTGGCAGAATATGCCCAACTGATGCAACAGATGGGCTGTGTGGATGCCCTAAATTTAGACGGTGGTAGTTCTACCAGCCTTTATTTAGGAGGACAACTACTCGATCGTTCTCCTAGTACCGCTGGTCGTGTTCATAATGGAATTGGTATTTTCCTGCAACCACGAAAATGAGGGAATAGGGAAGTTTTTTAATCATCAATCCCCCTCAAGAGTGCTGAGTGAGGAATCTCACTTTTTTACTCAGAACTCGGAACGGGCTAAACGCCCCGCCATCGCTAACGGAACTGTTTTGCCCCATGCCCCATCTTTTTTAAAGTTTAGAACAAGCTATCATTTTGCTTGATGAAGACTTGGTGTAGACATTAGAGTTTTAGTAGTGATGGTTTACACCATCAGGTTTGATTTTGCTATGTTTATCAAGGTGCGACAAAATTGCTGATTTTCAACGTTGCAAGATAGCGCCAGATTTTTGATCAATAGTTAAGAGTACCAACGGTTTGTTATGTCTCCAAATGAGGTAACTATGGCTCGATATCAAGAAACTACACAGACTGAAACTCTACACCTACCTCCAACCATAACTTCCAGGGGCGTTGCTGCAACTGAATTACGTCCTTGGGGTGCTTTTACAGTTTTGGAAGAAGGGCGCGGATACAAAATTAAGCGCATCGAAGTTAAGCCTGGACATCGCCTCAGTCTACAAATGCACCATCACCGCAGTGAACACTGGATTGTCGTCTCTGGTACAGCTAGGGTAGTTTGTGGTGAAAGAGAAGTCCTACTGAGCAATAATGAGTCAACTTATGTACCCCAATGTACATCTCATCGTTTAGAGAATCCTGGTGTGATCCCCTTGGTGTTGATTGAAGTCCAAAATGGCGAATACTTGGGAGAAGATGATATTATCCGCTACCAAGATGACTATGCCCGTACTAAGGATTAAAACCAAAAGAACGCTATTAAAGCTCTAATCCCAAAACTGAATACATTTTTGTGCAAACCGTCTTTGTGAACGAACTACTGCACCCCAGAAGTCCCTACCTTATTAAGGTGGGGATTGAAATATGTTAGTGTTATAAATGTAGTAATAGCGATCGCGCTCATAACTTCGATGATTTGGAATTTTGCAGAAGCGAGAGTCAACCCATCTGTAAAATAGAAGATGGGGTATTCAAGCAAAAAACTAGTTCCATGATTCATCTGAGTCAAGCAGCCGCAAGTGAAATTGGGCGAATAAAGTCCAAGCAGCAGCCAAATGTATTGTTTCGATTGGCAGTAAAACCAGGTGGCTGTTCCGGGTTATTTTATGATATGTCTTTCGATGAAGCAATAAAAGGTGGCGACCAGATTTTCGACTTGGATGAAATTCAAGTAGTCATAGATGCCGCAAGCTTAAATTACCTCAACGGTTTGAAAGTGGATTATTCAGAAGACTTAATGGGTGGTGGTTTTCGCTTCCAGAATCCCCAGGCGATCGCAACCTGTGGCTGTGGCAATTCCTTCTCCATTAATCATTAAGTAACCGTTCAAAGAAGCAATAAATAGCAAATGACAAATAACAATTGACATAAAGCCGTAAAAAAAGATATAATCAGGATTTGTTAAAACTTAGACATATAAGCAGCTATACGCGCTGTAACTCATGCCAACAATACAGCAGCTAATACGTACTGAGCGCGAACAAGCGCGTCAGAAGACCAAGTCTCCGGCTCTGAAACAATGCCCCCAACGTCGGGGAGTTTGTACCAGAGTATACACGACCACGCCAAAGAAGCCTAACTCAGCTCTACGGAAAGTAGCAAGAGTCAGGCTTACCTCTGGATTTGAAGTCACAGCTTACATTCCAGGTATTGGTCACAACTTACAAGAACACTCAGTTGTGATGATTCGTGGTGGTCGGGTTAAGGATCTACCGGGCGTGAGATACCACATTATCCGTGGCACCCTAGATACAGCCGGAGTTAAAGACCGCAAACAAGGCCGTTCCAAGTATGGAACCAAGCGTCCGAAAGAAGCGAAAAAATAGGATTAGGCGATTAATCGCATCCAACACGATTAATCGTCTACCTTAAAAGTGCCAAGGGCAAAAAAACTATCAGGTTCTGTGTTCTAACAGCAGTTATGAAAGCTGCTTAAGTCTGTTTAAAAAAATCAAGCAAGCTACACCTACACTAAGCGAGCAAGTGTAGAAGTTCTGAAAAGAACGCTGTAACCCACAGCAGAATTCTAATCTGGACATTAAAGGTTTAGAATCTTGTCTCCTTGAGTATTTAGTTGCAGGTAGCAAGTCAATGAATTTTAGATTTTAGATTTGCGATTTTGGATTGGTCGAACCCACGAGGGGATGAGGCTTAAAGATTTTTGATTTTTTCCAATCCTTGTGGTCGGAACATCTAGAAAAAACTCTAATCCAAAATTGGCAGTCAATAGGTCAGCCTTGCTGTAACAGTCGAAAACAAAATTGAGAAAGTCTGAGGGTTGGGTTCCACAGCTTTTAGTTTCCGGTGTCTGATAGCATATAATTTCGTTGCCAATTCCGAATTAAAGGTGAAGTATGTCTCGTCGTGGTGTTATTCAAAGGCGCCCAGTTCCGTCTGACTCCGTATATAACAGTCGCCTTGTGAGCATGATTATCAGACGGATCATGCGTCATGGCAAAAAATCACTTGCCGCACGTATTGTTTATGATGCATTAAAAACTATTGAGGAACGCACTGGTGCTGGTGCTTTGGAAACCTTTGAAAGAGCAGTGCGAAATGCCACGCCTTTAGTAGAAGTAAAAGCTCGGCGAGTAGGTGGAGCAACCTACCAAGTACCAATGGAAGTGCGTACAGAACGGGGCACTACCCTAGCACTGCGTTGGTTAGTGCAATATTCCCGGTCTAGACCAGGCCGGACAATGGCAAGCAAACTGGCAAATGAGTTAATGGATGCTGCCAACGAAACTGGCAATGCTATTCGTAAACGGGAAGAAACGCACCGGATGGCGGAAGCTAACAAAGCATTCGC
>JBGTMK010000367.1:0-2817 GCA_041743605.1 Nostoc sp. | reverse complement strand
GTAATCAAGTCCTGAATGTAGGCTTTGTGGGCAGGTACATATTGGTCAAAGGTAGGTTTATCGACTTTGCCTTCTTCAATTTTGACAAACCAAGGCATAAGTTTTTTAACTCCAGTTACTATTTTTGAGTAGCAAGTCAGTAGCATAATAAAATTGTGTTAGTCGGTAAATACCCTAATAAAACAGGAGTCAGAATACAGAATGGGCTAAACCTTAGCTATCCGCTAACAGAATTGGTGAATACTCTACTCATAAAGGGATAGAGTTTTAAGGTGAGAAGATTTTAGTTTTTTTCATTTGACTTCGGGCGTTAGCGCAGCGGGACGAAGTACGGTTTTAACCAACTATTCGTCACCCACTCGTATAGAATTCATACCTGTTTTCTGACTCCTGAGTTCTCACTTCTTCTTATAAATTAATTCGGTTTTTTACTCATGCCTAGACACTTAAGCAGCCGTAAAATCTCCTCAGTGGCTATGCTTGTGCTTATTATTTGCTTTACTCTGATAAGCGTGCGTTCATTTGGGCAATCAATTATGACATCAGTACCCCAACTGCTCACCGATCCATTTTTGCAACTACCAAGGGAAACCTCAGTGCAAGTAGTTTGGTTTACTGAATTTGCTGGTGTTAATCACACAGTAACCTACGGGGAAAATCTCAAACAAACTGCTAAGGCAAATACTACCAAACTCAGTCGCACCCGTGAAGACCAAGGGTCAAGAGTCGCCAACCAAACCAAAGACAACCAAATTTATCAAAAACCCGTCCAGCGTGATATTTGGCGACACGAGGCTGAGGTAATTGGGTTAACTCCTGATGTGCGGGTAAACTATCGTGTTACGAGTGTGCGAGAAGATGGTGAAACAGTTAATAGTGATGTTTTTACCCTCGCCGCAACTCCAAAACCAGATACACCACTAAAAATTTTACTCACCTCAGATCATCAATTAAAGCCAATGACGGCGGCAAATCTGCAAAAGGTGGTAGAAACAGTTGGACGAGTTGATGGAGTGTGGTTTGCTGGTGATTTAGTCAATGTTAGCGATCGCGCCTCAGAATGGTTTGATGATAATGGTGGTGGTGCATTATTTCCCGGTTTACAAGGTCGTGCGAAATATGAAATGACGCACAACGATGTTAAAACAACCTACACTGGTGGACAAATAATTCAACATGCCCCCATGTTTACTTGCATTGGTAATCATGAGGTGATGGGGCGATTTGCCAGAGTGGGAAGTCTAGATGGTGAATTTGATGATACAATTCCCCGCGCAGTTGCGCAAAAAATTTAACGAGACAATTCTTTAATAGATAATTCTTTTAATACTAATACCTACGAAGAAATTTTCTCTTTACCAAAAAGTAAAGAGGGTGGAAAAAGGTATTATGCAGTTAGCTTTGGTAATGTACGTTTGGTGGTACTGTACATTACAAATATGTGGCGCACTCCCAGCTTAAATGGAAAGCATAAGGGTAGATATCGAGAAGCAGAAAAGGATTTAAATAATCCTGAAAGTTGGGGTTATGGACAGCTGATTTATGAGCCAATTGCTAAAGGTAGCAAGCAGTACAATTGGCTAGAGACAGAACTAAACAGCCCTGAGTTTAAACAGGCAAAATACAAAGTTGTAATGTTCCATCATCCGCCCCACACTCTGGGTGATAACATAGTTCCTGCTTATACAGAGCCAGTACAGATAATTGAACAGGATAGCGGCAATATCAAAGCAGTGCGTTACGAGTACCCCAAAAACGCAGATTATATTAGCCGCGATGTTGTCCCAATACTTGAAGCGGCTAATGTGCAATTGGTATTCTATGGGCATTCTCATTTGTGGAATCGCTTTGTTAGTTCTAGTGGAATGCACTTTTTAGAAACATCTAATGTGGGCAATACTTATGGCGCTGCTTGGGGTGACAGAAAACGAGAAGTGCCAATTGGATATCAAGAGGATTATGTCAAGCTTGGTGATCCCAATGATTTAGAACCGATAGTACCAACAATTTCCCCCTTGCTAGGCGAAGATGGAAAGCCGATGCCTTATATTGCAAGTAATGATATTACGGTTTTCAGTATCTTTGATACCGGGAAGGGTACGATAAGCAGTTATCGTTTTGATACTCGCAAGCCTGATTCCGAAGTATTGAAGTTTGACGAATTTAAGTTGAATTTTCCCACCGACTAAGTAGATAAACAAAAATAATTATACATAGGACTTACGCAACTGTCACAAGCAATGGTGCGGTGTAACCGCGCCGCGCGCCAAACAACTACACGATAAACCTGGGAACAGCCGAACGTTTTAGTTGCTGAACTAAATAATTTGATAACAATCCATAATGTCCTCTGAGTACGCCACTTTTCTGTAGTACGGATGTAATACAATAATGCGATCGCGCTGTGCCAGTTGCGTAAGTCCTGACGCAATGACTGTAATTAATTTTGCGTGATTACTTATTTTATAGAATAAAATTCTTCATAGTTTTTATCAATGAAGGCAGTTCTTGCAGAGGGCAGTTCGAGCTTGCAAAAAACTGCGAACTGCCGCAATGTCTACGGCGGTAAACTACACGCTTCAAGCTTGCTTGACTCAGCACTGTTTCGGTAAATTTAGGGAGAGGTTGCTATTCCTCTTCTACATCAACCCAGATACTGCCTTCTTCCACACGAATTGGAAACACTGGTAGCGTCTTTGGTTGTGAAACCAATGAGAGTACCTTACCTACACCAGGCGGCCAGGAACACCAGTCTTTTACTTCACCAGTCCGCAGGTCAAAAGCACTGTGATGGAAAGAACAAACAATTGCTCCATC
>JBGTMK010000366.1:0-2934 GCA_041743605.1 Nostoc sp. | reverse complement strand
CAAATCCGGTTGGCATTACTTTAACCTTGCAGCTAGATGGATTAAATCTTACCCTAGCTTGGATAGTGCCACTTTGTTTCCAACCTGATTGCTGATCAGGCAATTCCGCTTGTCAATAGGGTTTGAGACGCGCTGACCCTGGGTTATGAAGCCCGCAGCGAAGCTATTTCTAGCTTAAGTTGACACCAATGAGCAATGCTGTGCCCTTACGAAAGATGTGGTTTTTCCACTTATATTTGGTCTTCCTTGTCAATGCGTAAGTCCTAAAAAAAACGCTGAACTCGAACGCCGAAACCTGGTAACAGTGGTGATGTGATTTCGTCATCAGCCAACAAGGTTGCGATCAGTTTTAATTGGGCACGTCCATCTGGTGTAAAAAAGCGTAATTTGCCCAAATAGACTGCCAAATACAGCCCTAACTGCTGACTCCACAACCAACCTGACTCAGTGGGTACAAGGTCTTGATATTGCCCATCAACTATGTGAAATCCCTGTAATTCTAGGTTGTTTGGGTCAAACCAAAAGTAATCTGGAGTGCGAAATGTATTTTGGTAAATTTGCTTTTTTAAACCTTTATCAACTGAGGCAGTGGAATTAGATAATAGCTCAATAATCACATTGGGGTATTTGCCATCTTCTTGCCACACAACCCAACTTTTGCGGTCTTTTTTCTCTGTATCTAAAACCACAAATAAATCCGACCCTCGAAATTCTTCTGACTTTTTCTGATTGGGACTGAAATAGATCGTCAGGTTGCCAGTAGCATAAAAATCTTCGCGATGTCTACGACGGGCTACGCCTACGCGCCACCACCATTTAATCAAGCGAATGAGTAAATCAATTTGTTCGCGGTGTAAGTCAGATTCCAAGGGGGGTTCGTCACTATAGATATCACCTCGTGGAAAAATTATACTCTCAGTAACAGCTTCTAAACTAGGGGTGGTGGCAAGGGGCTGAGACATAGAAGATAGTTTTTATTTTTGTATCTATGCTATCGTGACCAACCTTTGCCTAGAAGTGCGCTCACACTCCTTTATTCTTCATCCCGATATAACTCTTGCAAATCTTGTAACTGAGTCTTTCGGGAAATCCGGCGATATTTTTTACTTTCTAACTTGGGTTCATATTGACTCTGCCCTTTGCCTTTACTTTTGCTTTTTAACTTCATGGTGGATTCTGGATCAGCTTGCTGGTGCAGGTGAGTTTGACGAGCGATCGCAGCATCCAAAAATTCTAAATAATGTTCATATCGTTCCCAGTCTCCCCGCACCACGCACTCAGGCTCGTCTCGATGCAGACAATCACTAAACCGACAGCTAGCAACTGCTAACCGCTTTCTGGCTTCTGGGAAATAATGGATTAATTCTTCTGGTATACAATCCATATCCGGCTGATTAAAGCCGGGAGTATCCGCCAGTAAACCACCACTAGGCAACTCAAATAATTCTATATGGCGAGTGGTATGACGACCACGAGCCAGTTTGCCAGAAACTTCTCCCACTCGCAGCTTGGCAGAGTCAATTAGCGTATTAATCAGACTGGATTTACCCACGCCAGATGGCCCAGCAATTACAGTAATTTTATTGCTCAGGTATTTGGCTGCTTGGTCAGTATTAATACCATCTTTAACACTGATAAATATTGGTTCATAGCCCCAACCAAGTAAGCGATCGCTAACTTGTTGCTGTTCCTGCGGTGAAACTAAATCACTTTTATTCAAACATAAAAGGACATCTAAACCAGTAGACTCAGCTTTAATTAGAAACCGACTCAGTTGATAAGGTTCCAAAGGTGGATCAGCAACAGCAAATACCAAGAGGATTTGGTTGACATTGGCGATCGCCGGACGATCTAATTCGCTTTGACGGGGTAAAACATCAGCGATCGCTCCCCGTCCCCCAGCCCAATCTGGTTCTTCTACCACAACGCGATCGCCTACCATCACCTGTTGTCCGATTTTTTTCAGACGTGTTCGCCGAGTACAAAGCAGGAGGAGGGGACGAGGGGGATCTTGCTCCCTTATCTCCCTCATCTCCCCTGCCTCTTGATCCAGCTGTACTCGGTAAAAATTAGCCTGTACAGCCACCACCGTGCCCAATAACTGTCCAGTTACGGCGAAATTTTCCCCTGTCATTGGCCAGCAAGTGGACGGCGCACTAACAGGGAAAAATAACCAGCACAATCTGTAATTTGTTCCACCTGATAACCTGCCATTGTCAGACTATCGGGAACCTGCTCAATCGGCTCACCAGGGTCTAGCCAGACTTCTAGCAAACCTCCCAATGGCATTTTTTCCAGACGTAACTTTGTCCGCACAAAATTAATTGGGCAAGGAGTGCCGCGTAAATCAAGTTGAGCATCGGGAGTTGAAACAGAAGAGGGCTTGATCACTTAAATAAATTTCCCAAAAATCCTTCTAGACCGCCTTTACCAGTGCGATCTCCCTTAATTTTAGCCAGCTTCTCTAACAGTTCCCTCTCCTCAGGGGTGACCTTATTGGGAATATCAATTAATACTGTCAGCATATGATCTCCTCGACTAACGGGATTACCCAAACGGGGTACACCGCGATTTTCCAACTTCATCACCGTATTCGGCTGGGTTCCAGCCGGAATGATCAGTTCCACTGCCCCATCTACTGTATCTACCTCTAACCGACAACCTAAAATCGCTTGCAGGTAGCTAAGTTTGATTTCAGAGAGAATATTAATACCATCCCGTTGGAATTCCTCGTCCTCATTTACGAACAAGTAAACGTACAAATCCCCAGCAGGGCCACTGCGTTGACCTGCATCCCCTTCACTAGAAATCCGCAAGCGTGTACCATTATCCACCCCCGCTGGAATGGTAATTTTGAGTTTTTTTGTGACTTGATTTGCGCCCTTACCATCACACGCATCACACTTATCTTCAATTACCATCCCTGTCCCATTA
>JBGTMK010000365.1:0-8374 GCA_041743605.1 Nostoc sp. | reverse complement strand
ATCTGTTTGTGGGTTTCTTAAGTAAAGGAACCCTATAGGGTTCCCCCGCTTGCCACGCGATTGGAATTCCTGCTACGGAAAGGTTTGAGTAAAGATCGTCCAGTCAGAAACAGAAGCCTCTACTTGGTATCTGCTCAGATTTTGCTATTTCTATCTACGGGACTGTGGATCGTGGATGAATCGACAGCTACGGAAACACTATCGCAGGTAATTTGTTCGTCGTGTCGTAAAGTACTACTTCTCGATTCATCCCCGGTATTTCGCAAGTAGCGTAGCGAAAGCGTACGTTGGCTATGGGCCGATAGCGCTTTTTCGTACGTTGCTTACCATAAACTAAATGCTTTCCAGGCTTTGGATTGCTGGTACGCTTTGGTTCGTGTTTGGTGAGATTTTCTTTTTCATAAACGTGTCCCCTGATCCGAAGAACACGGGTGATTATGTCTACGGCGTCAGGCTCGGTTGTGCAATAAACCTGCATCCTGTATCCCTTTGCTTTATCGACATAAGCATAAATATCTTTCCCTTTGGTGAATACAACCCCCTTACCACCTTGGGTCATTTCTTGCTTAATTTTCAATCCCAATGCTTTGGCTTCTGCTTCAAGAAAAGTTGCAGCCGTCTCATTCATCAATCGAAAGGATACCTCAGCCTCTACTTTGGTATATCCCTTTGGTACCGATTCCATGTCTTGTGAGAAATACAGTGTAATTTTGGGATGCCCAGTTGTCGGAGCATCAAAATTTTCTGTGCTGCCATGTATGACAGCGAGATTGCTTTTGGCATATCCAAGTGTTTCATAAAAAAAGTATTGCCTCATTAAGGTCATTGTGGCTGTATCATCATCGAGCATCGTGCAAGCCACTCGCAGTTGACCCCGTGTACTGGTAATTTCTGGCTCCCAATCAGCGCCGCCTAAGTCATTAAAATATTCGCGTACAATTTTATTGTGATTGAGTCTGATCATGTCTTGCAGATGCTCAAATGGTGAGAATCCTTGGGGTAAAGCCATATTTACGTCGTTTTATTCATTAGCGTTGAAGGTATCTAAAACATTAAAAATAGTTGCTTTAGATAATTCTTTAGCTTGTGCCGCGTCATTAGTTGTCTTCTCGGCAGATGGCGGATTATAACCAGGACTAGACTGGGCATCCTGTTTAATATCTTTGGTTAATTCTTCCCTTTGTCTATTCAATTCTGTAATTTGTTGAGCAACATCTAATGGGGCTTGCGTCACTTGTTGAATAACGCTTGCTCCTTGTTGAGCGCTTTCTAACCAAACAAAAACTTTGCTATTGAAATTGGGCTGAGGGTTCATAAAATTGTATGCCTTCTCTCCCAAAACTCCCCAAAATTTCAAAGCATTCCCTATCTTTGCAACCCATCCCCCCACGACTTCAAGCGCATTGATGATAGTATTCCCAACATTAGTAATACTGCTGATAATATTGGCCGATGCTTGATAGACTCTGACGGCTTTTTGCCAATTAGCATCAAGCACAACATAATTCGCGTCGCCAACAGCACCACGAATTATAGCTTGAATGGTGTTCCCGACAATATTTCCGAAATTTAATGGATTACCATCTTGGTCTTTAATACCAATTATTGCTAATAAATTGCTGATAGCTGATAGCAATGTCTGTCCTAAGTCGTTCGACAACATTGCAGCATTATGAATAGTTGCGGCAAGAGTCATGATATTCATTATTCTATCGAGATATGCCCACTTACTAAAATTCACAAGATGATTCGATATTCCACCAACAAGTTGCTCGCCAAGTTTGCTGTTAACAATATTTAATAGCGCCAAAATTGCCGCATTACTAACCGCCATTACAGCATCATAAATCTGCTTTAGTAATGCAAGAATTGGCGCTAGTGCCGCCATGATCGGCGTTAAAATTGTTGTCCTTGTCGCACTATGTTGAGTAGTGCTATTCAGCCTAGTTTGTGTATGTTGCTGAATAATTAATGCTCGTAAGCTTGCCGCTTCTGCTGGACTCACATCGATACCATCCCTTCCATTCTTGCCATCCCTACCGGGGAATCCATTCTTCCCATCCCTGCCGTCCTTTCCATCCCTACCGGGAATTTGAATAATCTGCGTTATCCCCTGCAAGCCTTGCACGCCATCCTTACCATTCTTTCCTGGTATCCCATCCCTACCGGGTCTACCATCTTTGCCGTCCTTACCAGGAAGTCCGGGTAGTCCTCGCAGTAGCTTTAATCCCTGATATAGCGATATTGCTGTAAGTGCCACGCCTAACGCTTCACCTGCCTTGCCTAGTGCTTGCCCTGCTGTATTTTTTGCGGCATTCGCAATACTCTCAGCGCCGGATGCCTTTTTGAATGCTGTTGTTGCATTTTCGTTGGCAGTATTCGCATTCCGCACCGCACCGTCCGCCGTGGTTTGGGCTTGTTTCGCCTTAGTGTTAGCAGTATTTGCTGCCACTTGCGCTCTATCGGCTGTAATCTGTGCGCTCCCACCGATTCGCGCCGCTCCCTCGCCAATTGATATAGCATCCCTTGCAAGATTTTTGGCAGCGCTAGCATCTCCCTCGGCGCGGATAATGCGATTTTGTAGCCCCAGCAGTTTACCGAGAATGCGGGAGACGTCGTTGCCCAATGCGAGAATCATCCTCTCGAGTGCATCGATCCGCTCGCCAAGCACAACCCTTGTTGCCATGCCGTCGAGGATGGTAAAGATCGTACCGATGATATTGAAGATTTGTAGGACTTGACCTGTTAGCTTACCGATCCCTGAAAGCGCCGCTTTACTAATCCCAACCGCTTCCGCTGCTTTTGCTAGAGCATTGCCTACTGCGGACTCCAGTTTACCGATCGCCCTGCCAAATTTATCGACCCTTGCACCAATACCGTTAACAATACCTTTCACTCCGGTCACATCGTCGATAGCGTTTATTGCATCCTTAGACGCCTTTGCCGCGTTCGTTACAGCAGTCCCCGCTGTGGTTTTTGCTTGATTTGCTAGTCCCTTAGCTAGATCAGCTTCTCTAGCAGCATTCGACGCCGCCGCTCTCGCTGCGTCAGCCGCTGCATCTGCACTGTTAGCTGTATTGATAGCGTTGTTCGCATTCCTCCTAGCTATCTCAGCAAGTTCTTCCGCGCTTCGGGCTTGTTGCGTAGCGTTGTTAGCGGCTCCTGCTGCCACGTCGGCGTTATAATAGGCACTATTGGCGCGGGCTTGTGCAGTCTTTGCCTTTAAATCCGCAATCTCCGCCGCCCTTTTTGCATCCGCCGCCGCTTCTGCGCTATTTTCGGCTATGTTTATACCCCGTACAGCCTTCTCATTGGCAGCAGAAGCCGCACCTTTGGCGGTCTCAGCGGTTGATTGTGCTGTACTCGCGGCAGTTCTTGCTGTCCCAGCGGCTCCTTCCGCCGACAAAGCTTGGTCGTATGCTCTTACTGCCGCCGCTTCCGCTGAGGTCGCGGTACCATTAGCGATATTTGCACGGAAAGTTGCAATTTCAGCATCTCTAATTGCTTGCTGTGCCTTTAAATCAGCTACTGTTGCTCTAGATGTAGCATTAGTTGCATTGCTATTAGCTGTAGTCGCCAGTCCTAATGCTTTTTGTGCTTGCCCAAATGCGTTCTCAATTTGTGGCTGCAACTTGTTTGTCACGACTGCAATACCACCCGCAACAGCCGTGGCTATATCTGGCTGTAATGCTGCTTTGGTTGTCTGTACAATCCTATTTTCGTCAACGCGTGGTATCCGTGCAATTTCCGCTCTTAATGCTGCTATTTCTGCTGCAAGACTCGCACAAGTATCAGCCATTTTTTGACCTCAAATCATTAGTAATCGCACGAATTTTTGCAGCAGTAGACGCACAATCTAAACAGCAATATCCTGGGTAAACTGGCGAGTAACATTTATAAGTACCTTCTGGACAATCATCATCACACTGCACATTCCAATTGCAATCTATATTGTCGTCATCGAAAATGATTGCCCCTTTCATATCCCTAATAATCACTCCTCTGTTATTTGGAGGAGCAGGAGAAATAGGATCTAAAGGTTCAATACTAGCGATATATGCCTCCACGCAAACAACATTGCTAGGAAAGGCTTGCATAAGAAACCATGCACTTGCTTGGCATAAACTTTGAGCCGAGCCTCTACATACAATATGTATCTGTCTCCCACTTGCTCTAATTTCTATTGCCTTGATTGGAGTTCTTAAATTTGCAAAAGTAAATTTAACAGGTTGAATTGAACCATTAAATTCTTCTACGTAGCCCCATGTTACTTTTACTCGTGAACAATCATCCAGGGGAGTATTGTTTTTACAACTGATTTGCAATGGTGGGTTATTAGATACAACCTTGAGGGTCTTGCCATTTTTGGTAAGACTAACTGTCGCTTTTTTATTTTCAAGAGTGCAATAGCTTCCCATATATTAATAATCGGCTGGATTTAATTGATTGCTGTAATTGCTATCACTTAAAAGATTTCCTTCGTATTCCGCTATTTTGAAGAAATGAATTAACAATGTATCTATTCGCTGATTAGCTGTGTAGCCATAGCCCCAATAATCAATAGTTAGCTTCAGGAAATTAATTGTTCTTTCACCGCTTAACAAACTAGTGAGTATGGCAGCAAACAGACTCTCAGCAGTATTATTTTCAGATGGTGTTAATCCTACTAAATCAGCCTTGACAATAGTAAGAGTGCTAGTATCCTGGGTTGCATGGCTACCAAAAATCAAAGCAAAAGCATCAGGAACAAAATAAGGTGTGATTGCTTGAGAATTGCCCAAAAGAATAGAGATAGCACTAGCATTATTGGGCATAGCAACTTGATTACAAGAGCTTAGAATTAATCCTGATGCAATGCTTGGAAAGGTTGCAAACATTAAAGAATTCTTATGGCTATACCGCCATTTCCAGGATTTACCAATAAGTACTGCTGAGAAGTACCATTTTTCAAAATGATGTCGTATCGTGTGCTGCCGCTGGCTGCAACAATAGCAATGTCATCTGATGTCTTGCCAGCAAACCCGGAGTTACTTTGATTGAGAAGCAACAATCCGGTCAACATATCTCGCTCCCCATCCTGAGTATTTGCAGTGCCTAGTCTGGCACTACCAGCAAGCGCAATGTCGTTGTCATTGCTGGTGTATTGGGTCAGGGAAGGGCTTCTCAAGACCAACATTGTATTGGCAGTAAAAATAAAACCCCAACACCAAGTATTTAGATTCCAGCTACTACGTAAAGTTGCTGGACATAACAAGCCAAGTGGTAGAAATAAGCTGCTTTGAGTAATGAAGACAAGGCGGTATTCATCACTACCATTGAGTGAGTTAAAAGTGATATTAGTGCTAGAAACAAGTGTTGAATACGAGACTTCGGTACTTCCATTTGTACCAATGTGAGTAGTAGCATTCCAAGTACTAAAAACCTGTTGGTAAATGATAAGGGTGGTGCTAATGCGTACTCTTAAATAGGTTTTTCCGAAAGCCTTGCTTGCATCAACTACAAACTCATAAACCAGTATTAAATCCGTGCCGCTAGTAAAACTATCGTACAGCGATGCAAAACCAGCATTAGTGAATGCTGTTTGTAATGCCGATGATAGCTGTGCTTGTGTAAAAGGTGCTGACAGTGTTGTTATCGTTCGTGCTGCAACTGCCATATCAATAATTATCTGGATCGATGCTAAATCCAGTGTCGGGAGTTTGCAAGTTGCAGTTATAGGTTATTTGCCGATATTGTGCGCTGTTTCTATTGATAATCTGTGGAAAACCGCTATCAGCAATAGTTACTTGTATATCAGGGTTAGAAGTCTGATTAGCCTCATTTTGGTAAGTAGCGGCAAGCAGAAGAATGGCAACAAGCAAAGATTCTGCTGTATTTGTACCAGACGCAGTTAATCCTACGGTTGCCAATGCTGATTTTTGAATTGTTAATGTACTGGCATCTTGTGTAGCACCAGATCCAAAAACTTGAACTAGGGTTGGTTCTGCCATAAAAAACGAATTTTTGATGAAGTGATAAATCCGTTGTATGGCTTAATCAAAATTGTGTAAATGTTCCACTTTTATGTAAAAGAGGAAGTAGTTTCACTAACCGTATATGTTGGCATGACTTAATTACAGAGATATTGAACTTTTCAAAGATAAAAACTATACCTATTTAACCTTGGAGAGAGGTAAAACAGGAACTCGCACGAAGTTTAATGCAGATGTCATAAGTATCTGTACTGAAATTGTTACGAAAATAATTTATACAATCTTTAAATTACACTTGCTTTACCCCTCTAGGGCGAATACCCTAAAGGTGAAATATTCAAAGCTTTAGCGCGATCGCTCTTTTAGGTAGAGGCGATCGCGCTTTACTGTTTACATCTCCTCAAACTCACCAAAGTGAGACGTTACGATCGCGTTCTCAGGAGTGGTGAATATAAAATGGGTGGCAGTGGGCGGGTTAGGAATGCTTTTGAGAATACAATCCTCAATCCACTGGTAATCATCATCTCCGAGGATGCGTACCTTAAATTTGTAGGCTTGATTCTCAACTTTGGATTTGAAATATTTTATTACCTTCCCTTGCCATTGCTGAATTACACCGCATTCTACAGACCACCTGGGTAGTAGCTTCTTATCTGGAATTGCCTTGATAGCCTTGGTTAAAATCTGTCCGTCTGGCATCTCAAAGGCAAGCCAGATTTTACTATCACCAGTTTTGAATCGGTGGTATGGTTCGGCACTGACCTGAACCGCTCCAAAGTCCGACTCTACTTTGAATATGAAAGGTTTCGTATCAAAGCATTTGTAGTAATCGCATTTCTGGGGACAAGTGATAGCGCTGCTCTCGTTTTTGGTTTCTGTGTCAGTCGTCGTTACTTCGGCTTGTACAACAAAATTATTTTCAGAAAAGTTGGGTAAAATAGGCGGATCAAGGCGGATCACGGGCGGATTAATCTGCTCGAAAGTCTCATTCTGTAAGGGTTGAGGTGTGATCCGCCTTGCCGGATCACTAGGCGGATCATTTTGTGGATTTTGGGAAAGTGATCCGGGTGATCCGCCTTGATCTGCCTTTTTACCCAAACTTTTTTGATTTTCTAATTCAGTGTCAAGTTCTAAATTCGGGGAAAGTGATCCGGGTGATCCGCCTTGATCCGCCTTGTTACCCAAACTTTTTTGATTTTCTGACGATGACTTCAGTCGCCAAGCCCAGGGGCGACTATTACCAATTTTTTGTCTGTACTGTTCCCAGCCGTTGGAGCGGAGAATCGCTGAAACTCTCTTTGTATAGAGCATTTCCTGTCTGCCAAGTTCAATCCCTAGCGCTATTCTCAAAATTTCAGAGGTGGTTGTCTCTCCCTGATTTCGAGCGTAAGCCAATACCGTGTCTGTCCAAGGGTCAACTGATTGAAAATCTTTGCTGGCTTCATTGTGAACTTTGGACTCGGCCGGCGATAGCCACCACTGATGACCTTTTTCGTAAAGGGCGTTAGCAGCTGCCCAGATTAAATCGCGTTCTCTGACTAGCTGCTCAATATCAATTGGGATGTCGTCAGTTACCGGGATAATCCAAAATCGCCTGTTGCCTGTGGGGTCGTTGAGAAGTTCTGTCTCGTTACTTGTTCCGACCAAGACACACGCGCGGGGATGCTCTTTTACCTCAAGTCCGTAGGGAGCGCGGAAGGCATCAACGCTCGACGACATAAATTTTTTGATGCTGCTGATGTCCTTTCTCTTATACATATGTTCGATTTCTGGAATTTCCAGTCCCCAAAACTTATGCAGTTTCATAAGCTCATCTTTCTCGTTGCCGTCGCTGAGTTCGTCGGTGAACCAGTCCCGCCCGAAAAGCTCACGCCAAAAGCTTGATTTGTTTATGCCCTGTTCACCTACCAATATCAAGGCGGTATCAACTTTACACCCAGGACGACGGGCCCGAGCTACGGCTGATATCAGCATCTTTTTTAGGTAAATGTTATGAAGTGGGTCGTCAGTGCCAAAGTATTTAGTTGCTAAGTTGTCAAGAATTGAGGGGTCAACTGTACTATATCTAGCGGCAACTTCATCTAAATATTCCACTACTGGATGGTAAGCATTTTGAGATGCGATCGCTTCAACAATCGCCTGTCCATCTCCTATTTGTACATCCATATCAAACTCCCGTGCTATGCCTAGCCGCAATTGATTCAACTCTATTTTTTGGTCGTTCAGTTCAATGATGTTTTTTAGTTGGTTTAACCGGAGATTGTCGCCCCATCCATCTCTGATGATTTTGTAAGCACGGTAAACTTTTGATGTGCGTTCCTCGTCATCATATTCTGTGTCATTTTTACGTTTTTCCTCTAAATCTTTCTTCCACTCCTCAATGGTTGGGGCATCTTCTATTA
>JBGTMK010000364.1:0-4174 GCA_041743605.1 Nostoc sp. | reverse complement strand
ACAACAGAAATGGTTGATAAACTAATCTCAGTTGCACTCGACTTAATAAATCCTCAACATTTAAGAAACTGGTTTGCTAGTTGCTGCTACTGTACCTCATAGCAGCCGTAAGTGCTGTAAACAAGATTAATCATTCATTTATTCGCGAGTGAGACTCGCGAACTATTTTCTTTTTGTCCAAAGTCCAATGATTAGGCTGACTTTTAGGATTGATTGCGTAGACCCATTAAAGACATCGGGTGGCGTAAGATTACTTATCTCTTCAAGGAATGGTGCGCGAAAATCTTCTGACAACGCAAAACCTGAAGCCCATGCACTAGTAGTAATCTTGGCTTTTGATGTCGATATCCCAGGATCTAATTTTAATTGTTTGGTGGGGTCTGGATTGTAATCATCAGTTGGCTTGGGGAGTGCGTTCCAACCCAAAAGCCCTGTCATTGTTTTACCAACAAAATGGGTAATAGCTTGTGGGGAACGATCGCTACTACTGATAGGCAGAACTCGAATCGATTCTCCGTCAGATAATTCCACCAAGGTTGAAGCTTTAGTTTTAGAAATTGTTCCTATTCGAGCAAAATTTACAACTTCTATTAATAGAACAATCGCCAATAAAACAGCATTTCCTATTAAGAAAATTGGGGTAAAGTTTAACTCTTTTCTCTCTAATATTTTCATCTTCTTAAACCCACAGACAATTTAACCCCACTGGTAAACGCTGAGAATACAGCCATCCCGCCCCCCGTGCCGATGGCTACCGCGAGTAATGGCGAGAAAATGGCTTGTAGTAGTTGCAATAATAAAGGATTACTCGAAGGTTTAGAAACAATTGCGCTGGCAATAATTCCGACTGTTATCGAGTACGAAATGAGAACCAATGTTAGTCCTAGCCAGCCAGACAACCAAGCATAGATAGGCTTGCTTTGGAAAGGCAGTAAAGATAGAACTAGGAAGACAGGGGCGACGAATGCAATCATTAAGAAGGACAGTTGGACGATATATTGAAAAGCTGCTGATAGCCCACTGAGAATTACATAAACAAAGCCTTGGATTGCACTATTGATTAGTTCACCGCTAAGGTCTAATGGATTCCAGCTTCCGCCCCCAGAACCTGCACCAGTCTTTTCTCTAGCTTCCTGTGCGGATTTTCGAGTCTTTTCTAGAGAATCCTTGATGCAAGCTTGCTTCTTGCTTAATTCTTCTCCTTCTTTCTTCTCCTGGCTCAGTTTTTCGCAATCGGATAAGGCTATCTGCGCGGCTAAGATAAAGCTTTGGTCAGCGTTTACATTTCTGATAGCATCTCTCAAATTCACTCCATTTCTAGTAATATTTAAAATGTTTCTATTTAGTCCAGTGGATACGTTTTTTAAGGCGATTGTCGTGTTGGCGAGAAGGAACCCGTTGTTACTCAGCATGACAATTACTAGCAAGGGTAAAACCATCTCGGAGATCAAATCAAATCCAAATCCCTCTTCTGCATATTTCCTGTACCAGCCGAATGAAGCAAAGCCGATCATGACAACAGCCGCAAGAGTAGAAACGGCAACAACAGCCGTGTAAATTGGGTTTGTTCCAGATGCCAATTCAGACCAATCATTCTCAAATGATTTATAAATTAAATCTGCGCCATTAATCGCCCCTTCTACTATTTCTCCAGCGTTTGTAGTCCCTGTATTTTCCCCCGCTTGCTGTCCCGTAGTTTGAGCAAAAAGAATAGTTAAGAGCGCTATCATTTGATTATTGATTTTTCCAGAATGAATCGTTAGCTGCGGCAGTTTGGATGATTTGACGAGTAGCCGCATTAGATTCCTGATCCTTTGCTGCCGCTTGCTCATCCATCCGACCGGAAATATCAGCAAGATTGATATTTGTAACTGCCAAGGAACGGGATTGTTTCTGCGCTTCTGAGTGAATTGATTTAGCAATTACAACGCTTTGTAAGTTTTGAATAGCTACCTTTTTGAGAATGTCTTGGGTGATGACATCATCCTGCGCGGCGATCGCATTTTCGCTTGATTGGGAGGTAGCATCATTAGTTGTTTCTGCTGACTGTGACTGGGATCGCTGTCCAAGAGCGCCAAGAACTGATTGAGACTGTCCGCGTGTATATTGTTGGTTCCAATCCTTGATGGCATTGTCGGCTTGGATGCGAGGGTCTAATGTCAGCAACGTTCCTTCTTGTTTGGCAATGACCTTCTCAATGTTCTTACCAGCTTTTAGGGGATCAGGAATACCTAAATCCCCAACGCTAGATTCAATCGCCTGGGTTAATTCTGCTGACAACTTGCCCAAACTTTTAGAAAACTCTTTCTGATAATTACTAATGTAAGTCTGCAAACTACTATAGATTTGTTGAAATTGAGTCAGAAAAGATTGGTTTTGATTAGTTTGAGCGTTGGCTGGGAGGCTAGAAAAGGATATCAAAATCACTGTGCTTGAGATCGCGATCAATCGTTTGGTATCTTTCATACAAATTATCTAGGTTCACTACAAAAGGTTTTTTGGTACAGAAAGATTTGACAGTCGCCTTTTTTTTTGCTAAATCAAAGGCAACTGCTGAAACCATTAATGTTTTCGGTGCATCTTCCTTATTTAACAAGCTCGTAAAAAAGGGGTCGTCAAACGGTAAAGCATTAGGCGGAAGGGTGGAAGCCGGAGATCGCAAAATCATAACGTATCCCCCAGGATCGGCGGAGTCCGAATTGATTCCTGGTTGTTTTAGTCCCCGGAGTAACTTATTTTGATACTTCACTGCTTTCAAACTAGGGCTATTTTTAACTGCATCTTCGCCCAATTTTATGTAAACCCCGCAGTCGTTCTTTGCATTGCTAATAAGTTTTTCGTATTGAGCTTGATTGTATTGCCAAACCTGAAAGCTGACTATTGACGCAACACCCGCGAGTATCGACAGCAATAACTTATTTTGAATAGCTAATGATAGTACCTTCATAACGGCTTTCCTTGCTTAACGCAATCGACATAATACTTAGAAAATTCTGCCACCCAGGTAAACTTGTCTCTGTAAGTTTTCTTAAATTTATCTCGTGTGGATTGTTCCTCTCTGCTATTAGCCACCAACGCTAACAGTGGATAGGATGGATAATATCTGCAACGAACATATCTGTTGTTGTAGTCCAACAGCCACAAAGTGTATAGCTGTTGAATATTTGGGATAAAACTCTCGTTTTTATCGATAATTTCTCTAGGGATGCCCAGCAACTCAGAGAAACTATTAGCCGCGCCTGGGACAATACGCCCAATCAACCGCAATGGCATATTTTGTAATATTTGTTCTCCCGCCGACGATTTGGCGATAGAGATAACGTCCTGCGCCGCCAGAAACACCCGGCAGCCTTGCTTTCGAGCCGTAGCGCATTTCCGACCCGCAAGCCGCGACAATGCAGAAAAACCAAGCAATACGCTAGCCTCATCCATAAAGAACACGCTGTTGGGCGAGGAGAGGGATTGACGGGACGCGGCGATATATGCACTCATCCCGAACACTTCTGCATCCTTTCCTGATTGCAGATTAGTCAGAGCAAAGGTAATCAACTGGCTATCTGCCTGGAAGGTTGAAGGCTTGCAGATAGCGCTACCGATACTACTAGCTTGCCAGTACTGTAACCGCAAGCGGATGTAATTAAGTGCTTTTTCTACGTTGTCGTCCTGATAGCCTAAATAAATATACGCAAGCGAGAAGAATTTCTCCATATCTGCTAATGTCGGAGTATTCGCCCACTCTGGGGTGTTTATCCCTGCTTTTCGCGCTAATTCAAATCGCTCTTGGATTTCGGCATCTTCGTAAAAGGCTTTTGTACCCAAAGGGATTACAGATTCAATAGTTTGTGATAGCAAGCCATCAAACTTTTGCGTTCCTAAAACTAATTGAAGCACGATTAAATTAATATCATTCCGATGGGCTTTTGTTCTTTCCTCCCACTGCGACTCAGGAAGCTTTGATAGGTCTAGCGGTTGTACAAGGTTGTTTGATTCCTTAGAGATATCAAAATAAAACCCATTAAAGTAGGGCGTGAAGTCTCCAAAGGTTCCTGAACCATCATCATTTGGTAAGTCAATCATTAATACTGACATTCCCAACGCCAAGCATTGATAAATAATAGAGGCAATTATTACCGATTTCCCACTCCCGGTAGTGCCGATTACCATCATGTTTTTC
>JBGTMK010000363.1:0-3948 GCA_041743605.1 Nostoc sp. | reverse complement strand
TCAGTCACCCTAATTTTTCCGGTGATGCCTTGTAAAAGTGGTATTTGTTGCCATAAGTTTTCCCACTGCTTACAGAAGTCATCTACATCACAGAATATTTGTGTAATGTCGAGCCGAGATACAATAGTAGACATAAACTTTCCGATCGCATCTTACAAGCCTCATATATTTGCCACCCATGCTATCTCTGTCGAGTTAATATTCCCCAAAGCGATGCCTACGGCGGTAAACTACGCACGGGCGGGAAATCACAGAATTTTAGGCATAAGCAATAAGCTATTAGCCCGGAAGTTGCTTTTTCAGTGCTTCCAGAGAAGCCCAACGGTGATCAACTGGAGTTTCAGAACTATCAGAAGTATCAGAACTTTCAACAGTACTACTTACAGGAATACCTGGACAATTGCGATCGCATAACTGCCGCTGGGGCACTGCCAAGCACATCTGTTCATACAGCCATTCGTTGGGATAAAAATAACCATCGGGCGGTAAGCTTTCCAACAACTCTTCCATAACTACTTCCCTTTCTAAGGGCAAGTCATTTGCCTGATTTGCAGTTTCGTCTAACCAGATGATTTCTTTTGTATCAATCCCTAAGCGGCGATTGTATTGCTGCAAGCAGCGGTTGCAGGTACAAGTAATAATTGTTTCTGCCTGACTGGACACTTCCAGGTAAGTGCCATTATGCTGCACGCGCACATGGCCGCGAACTGGTGTCAACGTTTCCAGACCAGGCAGAAATTCATTAACCTGAACTTCCTCTGTCCGCTCCGATGCTCTAATTAGCTGCGGAATATAAATTGCGTCCATAGGATTTGTGAGATATGCTCACTAAAATTAACAGTTATTATCAGTAGTTGTACTGATGCTACATCTTTATTTTAGCTTTTAGGAACAAGAGAAATTTTGAAATTATATAGTTATGAGCTTTCAATTAACTCCTAACTCCTAACTCCTAACCCCTAACTTCTTCCAACGAAGCTGGTCGCACAACTAGATGACGATGTGGCTCTTTACCGCGACTGAAGGTTTCCAAATCTCCAAATTCCTTCAAGAATGTATGGATTTGTCGCCTTTCAGCAGAACTAAGAGATTTGATTTCCACTTCTCTACCAGAAAAGCGCACTTCATCGGCTGCTGCTTCTGCTAATGCGCGAATTTCGGCTTCTCTTTTAACTCGGTAGCCATTCAACTCAATGGTGTAAGAGGCTTGTTCTTCCGAGGGTTGGCTCAGGTTTAAAACTGAATTTGCTAGATACTGCATCGCATCTAACACAGAACCATCGACACCAATTAATACTTGGATTTGTTCTGAGGTTAAATTTGTTTGATCAATTGTCAGCCAGTAGTTATCTGGTTCTGGGGAATCGCCATCTTGAGATTGGGCAGTTTCTAAATGACCCTGAATCTCAGCAGGTATTCCAGTGAGTTCGAGCAGGGTTTTTAACCACTGCTGACCTCGCTGCATCGGAATGTCGCTCATGATCCCCCTGTCGCCTTTTTCTTAGGACTTTTTGGTTCAAAAGGCAATGCTTTTTGTTCTGTGACTGTTGCTTCTTTTTCCTGGGTTTCTACAATTTTTTGCAGTTCTTCTGGTAGAGGTTCGCGGGAGAGAAGATAAGTTTGTGCGGTTTGGAAAATATTGCCAATCACCATATACATCAGCACCCCAGCTGGTAGGGGAAAGAACAAAAACATCCCAGAAAAGATGACTGGGGTGATTTTGTTAACTGTATCTTGCTGCGGATTGCCACCACTGGAATTTTGCCCGGAAAGCATTTGGCTAACATAAAGGCTGATCCCAAAGAAGACAATCATGGCGACGATATCCCAGTGGATTGTGCCATCTGGATCTTGTGCGCCAACCCTGCCTAAAGCATCAATGAATAGAAAGCCTTTTTCTGCTGCTAGTCCAGGAATTGTTCCTTGAATAGTAACTTCTCCTGGTTGCAAGGCTTCTACATTGCCATCAGCATCAATTTTTACTCTATCTTCACCTTTGGTAATTTTCCAATCAGGAATCAGCTTATTTTCTGGGTGTTCTGCTAAAAGAACCTGAAATGGTTTACCCTCAACAGTCTGATACTGTATCTTGGTTTGTTCTCCCACCGCTAGTTTGGTTCCGCTGGGAATGATTGCAGCTACTTTAACGTGTTCCCCATCTGCAACGTAAATATTTTGAGGAGCAGTAGCAAAGGCTTGCGGCTGAATTTGTTCGATTTGTTCTGCGGGAAAGATTTGCAGGTTAACACTGTAGTTCGCACTTGCAAAAGGCGAACCCCGCAAAGTGGCGAACAGCGCGAACAAGACCGGCATTTGCACTAGTAATGGAAAACAGCCTGCCAAAGGGTTGCCAAATTCTTTTTGGACATTAACCATTTCCTCTTGCTGCTTTTGCGGTTCATCCTTATAGCGCTCTTTGATTTCTGCCATCCGCTTCTGCATCAGAGGTTGTACAATTCGCATCTTCCGCATGTTGCGAATTGAGCCAGCACTCAGGGGATAGAGCGCGAAGCGGACTATCAAGGTCAAAGCAACGATCGCTAATCCGTAGCTAGGCACTATACCATAGAAAAAATCTATGATTGGCAGCATCACGTTGTTCGAGAGAAAGCCGATACCAAAATCCATTATTCTGAATTCAACCTGAGGTACTGTAAACTGAATCTAATTTATCTAAATCATGATTTGTCGGCGACTATCTTTCGCTACGGATAGCCGCACATTCAAATGGGGAATTGGGCATTGGGCATGGGGCATTGGGTCATCTCCCCCATCTCCCTCTGCTCTCTCTACTCCCATTACTTGTTCGCAGCGCTGCTAAATTCGGGATTTTTGGCGGCAATTCTTTCGTTAATGTAGTCATAGACTTCCCGAAAATTGGGAATTGCACGCAACTCGAGACGACTGCCGTTTCTAAGGGTTATCGCCATATCTCCCCAAAAGCCAATGCCACGGGGAACTTTGACGATTTTGACAATTTCTGAGTAAATTATGTCAGTGCGATCGCGCCCTTGCCAACCTCCCGTCACTGTAATTCGGCGATCGGTGATGCGGAAACGCAGCCACAATGCCCTGACAATTGCCCCGACTGTTAATGGTATCCCGACAATGGTTAGCCCGATTAGCAGGTTGACAATTAAATCCCCGATATGGGGGCCACCTTCATAATATACGTCTTCACGAATTCCCATCGAACACCTCGGCTTGTGCCAACAACTGCTCTAATTCTTGCAGAAATTGTGGGCTTACGCACTTAGATTCTGCTGCTGTGGGTTTGACAATGACCACGAGCCGCCATCCTGGTGATAATTTGGGCAACAAGTTGTGTAAAGCAGCGGTAATTTGCCGTTTGATTCGGTTGCGAACCACTGCCCTTTTGCTGACTTTTGTACTTATGGAAATGCCAATGCGCGTACTGGCAAAATGTACTGAGTCAGTTGCTTGCGTAGTTTGGGTGGCAGTGTCCAAAGAAGGTTTTGTTGAACATAACGGCTTTAAGGCTCTCAATGTTAAATAAGAGCCGTGACGCCGAATTCCTTCCCGGAAAACTGCCTGGAAATCTTTTCGGGATTTTAGCCGATTTGCTTTGGGCAAAGCCACAGATGATCTTTTAGCTTGATATGCCTAAACGCTCAGACGATGACGCCCCTTTTTTCTTCTAGCTCTAATCACATTTCTGCCATCTGGTGTCCGCATTCTGGCGCGAAAACCGGAGGTTCTTTTTCTCTTACGGCTGGTACCGCCCAGTGTTCTTTTCATACTGTTCTCCTCTTAGGTGATTTTTATAAAAACTCACAATCTCTAATTGTATCACTTTATTAGAGAATTGGGCGTTATGGATTGGGAATTGGGCATTGAAAAGAGGTAGAGGGACGGGGTGTGGGGGCAGAGAGGAAAACTCATCTCCCTCATCTCCCCCTACTCCTAACTAATGCTCAAAATCCATGT
>JBGTMK010000362.1:0-5416 GCA_041743605.1 Nostoc sp. | reverse complement strand
TACTTTGAGCGAGTACCGTGCCCGTCAAAGCAAAGATTACCTTGACCCTAATGAAATTTTTGAATGCGAAAAATTCCGCATTTCTGATTCTTACGGCATCGAAGTAACCGAATCACTCGTAGAAATGGATAAAGGTGGTCGATTAATTAGAGCGATCGCTGGACTTGAGGCCATTTTAGCCCCACCCGAAGAATCGTTTACTGACCCCAAAACTGGGCAAACTTATCCTACCCCACCAACAATTGTCACCCAAAAAGACCGCACCGAGCGCGACAATCTACCTTTGTGCATCGACTGGGGTAATTACTCCGCACGCTGGCTGGCTAGATTTAACCTGGGACTGCATCAAATTCTCACTTCTTTAATGAAGGGTGATGAAGTTACTGCCGATGACCCCACTTTGCTCAAGATGACGGAGATCGCTATACATTGTGCTGCTCACGTCAAAGCAATTCTTGGGTTTACTATTCCGAGTGACTGTAAACCTATTTGGTTGCTGGCCACAATGCTAGAGCAGCTGGGGCTAAAGTTGACCTTCCGTAAACAGGGTAAACGAGGGCAACAGGTAAAACTTTTCTCTTTGTCTAAAGAGGAATTAGAATTTGCAATGCATGTAATTGCTCATCGCGTGGAAAAGCGTAATCAAAAAGAAAATCGAACCTATTACGCTGCTCAAACCCTTGCTGCGTATAGTGTAAACCCCAATCAGCAGGCCGTATCCACGCCCCCCCCTAATGCTATAGGGAACTCCCATTGCCAAGGGGAGGATACTACAGATGAGAGCAGGGGAGCGGAGGAGCAGAGGAGCAGAGGAGTTGAGGAGTTGAGGAACAAAGAAGAAATTTGTACAAGTTCTTTCCCCTCTGCCCCCCTGCCCCCCTGCCCCTCTGCTCTCTTCACTGACCGGATTACTCTACTTCATTGCGTAGAAATACTTCGCTCTGGTATTTCTCGTGGAGTTGAGGCAATTAAAGGCATTCTCAAGCGATGGGTTGAAGATTTGCGTTGGGAGACAGTACTGGAACTTGAAGCGATCGCTCCTGATGAACTGCGACTTGTCGAGGATCAAGTCCCGGAATTTTATGCCTTGCTGAATGAAGAGGTGTTGCCGATGGAGGGGGCTGGCTAGGGAAAAATCCCTTTGGCATTTGAAAGCAGTTTTTCTGCTTAGTTTCCAGTAGCAATCGATGCCACTGGTTCCAATTTGTGATGCATTTTCACAAGTCATGCAAAATGTCAACACATTGGAGATTGCAGATGGCAGATTGGAGATTGACTGCACCCACTCTTGGATGCAGCTTGAGGATAAGAGAATTGATGATAGCGTAGCGTTAGCGACGTAGGAGCGTCTTTTAGATTTATTCCGTCCACGTTCGCTTTTAGCGTCTCGTAGAGAGGGACGGGGCTTGTACCAAATTCAATCTGCTTTTCTTTAATCTTCGATCTCCAATCTTCTCCGTCAAAGATCCATCAAGTTTAAAGCGCTACTGTCATTAGGTCTAGCTTTGAGATAGCGATCGGTGATGGCTAAATTGGCATGACCCAAAGTTTCTTTCACCAGCACTGGATTAGTCCCGCGCTCAATAGCGTGAGAACCGTGGGCATGACGTAACCAGTGAGCAGAAACCAGTTCGCTTAATCCAGCTTCTTGTGCAATTGCTTTGACAATCGGGTGCAAGTTTTGACGGTCTAAATGTCCCCCCTTTTGACTTGGAAACACTGCTTGATTGGAGTGAGCCGAAGCTTTGAACTCGATTAATTCCGCCCAAAGCTTCGGCTTGATGAGAATTGTCCGATTTTTGCTGCCCTTGGCTTTACGAACATACACCTGACCACTGTCGCCACGGGGTGTCAAATCTCCCCAAGTCAGATCACAGATTTCACTTGCCCGTAACCCTGCCTGATACAGGAGTTTGATAATTAACAAATTACGTAGGGCTGTGTACTGTCGTTTGGGAGTTTTCGCATCAGCTAAATGCTTACTTGCTGCCCGTACCAACAATTTAATATCAGCTTCATCGAGATAGCGTTCGTTGATTACATCTGGCAATTCACCGAGTTTTAGTGCCATACCCACATTAAAAGGGAGATATCCAATTTTATGAGCGAAACTAATCAAGCTTTTAGCTGCGGCAATATATATCCGCTTTGTACTTTGGGCATTGCCCCTAAAGTCAGCGGCGTATTCTACCAAATCTTCATAAGTCACTTTTTTGAGGGGCTTGTCCAAAAATTCCAGAAATCGCCTAATGTAGCGTCGGTAAGAGATGATAGATGACTCTGCTTTTCCCTCCAACCACAGCGCAATCAACTTCGCCTCCGCCTGCGCTACTGGCAAGGAAGCAAGAGCCTTTCTATGGGCTGTTATGTGGACTAGAGAGAGGGTCATTTTTATTACTCCCTTAAAAATCAGACACAATTGTAGTTGTGTCTGGTTTTATAGTGTCTGATTTTTATTGTCCTTTAAAATGGGCGTTTCAACTCACCCTCAAGCGACTGAAAATTTATCAATTTTTGCGTATAGTACACCTCTAATACTGAGGAGCGTGACAAACACAATACTGTTATGCAATTGTTCAGCAGGGTATTTATTTTGAAAAACCTAAAAATAGGTAAAAAAAATAAACTAAAAATGACTTTATAGTTAATAAATGATATAAGAGGTCAAAGAGCGTCTTCCAAAGTTTATTTACGCCGCAGTGTACGGCTTTTTAAGCGCTATCACGCCATAAAACTATAGAGTCATTTTTAGTTTATTTTTTGAGAGTGGTTTGATTGCTTTGTGTTTAAGACACTTTTTTTCTAGAACCGCAAACGGGAGCTAGAGAAGTAGTTTCTCAAGAATTGCCAAGGCACTCAATACGGTTCGGATAAGCAAGCATTTTTCACTTTCCTTGTGGTCTGGGGAAAGGGTAAGGGGTAAAGGGTAAAGGATGTATTCAAAACCTTTGCCCTTTAACCGAACCGTATTGCCAAGGCACTTATCAGTAATGAAATGCCCCGCCGTCGCTTACCAGACACGGGGCGAAAGCACAGCTAGCTACCAGATTTCTCACTCTTGATTGAGAGCAACAACCGCAAGCCAGGTGAAATTGTTAAGTTGAACATTTCTAAATTGCAATCGTCGGGTGCAAAAAAGCGCTTTCCAAGCGCTGCTGTAATCGCGTATATCGCAGTTGGCCGTCACTAGAACGCAAAGCCTTGGATATCGCTCTCTTGGAACCAACGACAATCGCTAACTGCTTGGCACAAGTTAATGCTGTGTACAACTGTTTACGAGACAACATCATATAAGGCTGCGTATAAATTGGCAGAATTACTACCGGATATTCTGAACCCTGGCTTTGATGAATGGTGAAGCTCCAGGCGAGGGCAATTTGATTTAAGTCTGCTCCCGTCCTAACGACAGTACGCTTACCATACTGCACAGTAACTTTCATCTCTTCAAGATCAATGTCCTTGATAATTCCGAAGTCGCCATTAAACAGTTCGTGATTATAATCATTAGTCAGTTGAATGATCCGATCGCCTTCTCGTAATAAATTCCCGCCCGTGGTAATCTCTACTTTGTCGGGACTGGGCGGATTAATCAACTGCTGCAATACGGTATTGAGGTTACGAGTCCCAAGCAAACCGCGCGAGGTGGGGCAAAGCACTTGCACATCAGTAGCCCGATTGTAACCCAGGCGGGGAATCAAGTCTGTAATGATTTCGGATATTGCTTTAAGACCATGTTTGGGGTGATGACCGCCGCCGTGCCACAGACACTCAGACACGGGATTATCGGAAATCGGTTCAATAGTGGGAAACTGGCTTCGGTTAATTTGGTGAGCAGCGGTGATAATTGCGCTCTGTTGGGCTTGCCTAAATACCTTGGTCAACCGCACCACCGGAACGTGACCAGAATTAATCAAGTCAGCAAGGAATTGACCAGGACCGACAGAGGGTAACTGGTCAATGTCACCCACTAGTAGTAGTTGGGAACCGTATTGTATCGCCTTTACCAAAGAAGATGCCAGAAACAAATCAAGCATACTAGCTTCTAGCGCGACAATTGCGGTATGGGGTAAAGGGTTTTGATTATCGCGTAAGAAGCCCATTGTCTTTGGGTCAAATTCCAACAAGCAGTGTATCGTCTTGGTTTCGAGTTGTGTGATTTCACTCAGGCGTTGAGCAGCGCGTCCAGTTGGCGCAGCTAAGGCGATAGATTTGCCCATTGCTTTCCACAGAGAGACTATGGTCTGGGTGGTGAAAGTTTTACCGCAACCGGGGCCACCAGCAAGAATCATTACCCTTGAATATGCAGCCATTTCTACCGCTAGCCGCTGCTGTGGTGAAAGTTTGATTTTACGACTCTTGGTGAAGCGCTCAATCCAGGCGCGAACACGAGGCATATCTTGTGCAACTGGTTGGCAAAATCTAGATTGTATTAATTGAGCAAGGTTCTGTTCGGTGTGAAAGTACGTTGGTAGATAACATAGCAGCGTTTGGTCTGAGCTTTTCTCGCGGATTAAGTCATCCTTTCGTGCCATGTCTTTGATAATATCAGCGAGGGCATCTTCTTCGGGTGTGTGATCTGGTGTAGTCAGCAGTTTGATCACATTCTCAATGAGTTTTGGCTGGGGTAAATAGCAATGCCCATCGGCAGCAGCTTCGTTCAAAAGATGAATTAAACCAGCACGGTAACGGAACTGACTATCAGGCGCAACTCCTAAATAAAAGGCAATTTTATCAGTTCTGAGAAAACCAATACCGTAGATGTCAGCAGCTAACTGGTAGGGATTGCTGGTGAGAGTAGCGAGTGCTTCATCCAAGTAATGCGTGTAAATTTTGACTGCTTTACTTTATTGAATTCTATTTACGAACGCCAAGATGCTCACTGATGACCGAAGGGACTTTAGCGAATGGCAAATTAGTTTTTGATGTCAGAAATTACAGAGTGCGAATTGTTCGGTCATCCGGCAAGTTAGTCAGAAGCATCCAAATGGTTTTTCAAAGTGTAGGGGCAATCAGGAGTTTTGATTCCACTGGCGTAAGGTAATTTATAGGATGCCCAAAGCTGCCACCGTAAAACATCGACTCCAATAGTTGAACTACCGAATTGTACTCGAGAGTCTTTGTCTGGATTTTGTATAACATTTTTGATGATGGTATTTATCGCTTCTATCTTGAGATTATTTGGTATGCCCATTAGTAGTTTTGTAAGCCACTGTTTGATTCGTGGTGACTGTAGCCAGTCTTTGATTTGGTCATCAGTAGGAGTTAGGCGATTGAGTAATAGCGTGGGATTTTCGTTATCTTCATTAACTTGACTTTTGGGTTGAAAGAGTTGCTGAAAATTAGGATCTGTGCTGGACATAAAATTGATTGGTTAAAAGAGAATATCTCTATTATAGATAAAATGGATAAACCCGAT
>JBGTMK010000361.1:0-3848 GCA_041743605.1 Nostoc sp. | reverse complement strand
GGAACGTGCCACTGATCCAGAGGCTTTGATAGCATATTGCAATCGCCATCCTATCGATTGTCTCAAAATTGTCCCATCCCACTTAAACGCACTTTTGAGCGCTTCACAACCAGAGAAAATATTGCCGAAAAAATGCTTAATTCTTGGTGGAGAACCCCTGAGTAAGAATTTAATTACAACACTGCAAAAATATCAATCAAACTGCAAAATTATCAATCACTACGGCCCTTCAGAAACCACAGTAGGTGTTTGTACTTTTGCCATCAACTTGGAGAAAAAATGGGATAAACATCATACATTCCCAATAGGTTCTCCTCTGGCGAATAGTCAAGTCTATATTCTCGATAGCTATCTGCAACCAGTACCCATTGGAGTAACAGGTAAAATATATATTGGTGGAGATAATCTCACACGAGGATATCTCAATCATCCACGACTAACGAGCGAAAAATTTATTCCTCATCCCTTTAGTGCTAAAGTTGGATCTCGTTTATATAAAACCGGAGATTTAGCACGTTATCTCCCTGACGGTAATATTGAGATATTAGGAAGAGCAGACTATCAAGTTAAGATTCGCGGCTTTCGGATTGAACTTTCCGAAATTGAGTCAGTCTTAAGACAGCATCCTAGCATCAGAGAAAACATCATCGTCACACGCGAAGATGAAGCAGGTAACAAAGGTCTTGTAGCTTATTTTGTCCCTCATCAAGAGTCTGAACTCTCAAACAACGACCTTCGCGATTTTCTTAAACAAAAGCTGCCGGATTATATGATACCTTCAGCTTTTGTACAACTCAAAGTCTTTCCTCTCACCCCCAATGGCAAAATAAACCGTCAAGCTTTACCAGCACCTGAGAGCGTCAAACCAGAATTGGTAGGTAAATTTGTAGCTCCTCGTAATCCCATAGAGAAAACAATTGCCAAAATTTGGTCTGGGATACTCAAGATTGAACGCGTAGGAATTTACGACAATTTCTTTGAGTTGGGTGGAGATTCGATTATCAGTATTCAAATCATCGCCAGACTTAATCAAGCTGGCTTGCAACTTACACCCAAGCAGTTATTTGAGTTTCCTACTGTTGCTGGCTTGGCTACAGTAGCAAGTAATGTTTCCAGTATTGAGGCTGAACAAACACCCATAAAAGGTTCAATTCCCTTGACTCCCATTCAACATTGGTTTTTTGCACAAAATCTCTGCGAATTGCATCACTGGAACCAAGCTTTATGTTTGGAAGTATCCTCAGAAATTGTTCCTCTTTTACTAGAAGAAGCTATACAGCAATTACGAGATCACCATGATGCTCTACGTATGCGGTTTATTTATCAAGAATCGGGTTGGGAGCAAATAAATGCTGGACTTGATGAAGTCGAAAGAATTTCCGTTTTGGATCATGATTTATCAAACTTACCCACAACTCTACAAGAGGCTGCATTAGAAGCAACAACAACTGAATTACAAGTTGGACTAAATTTAACAGCAGGTTCCTTGATGAAAGTAGCCCTGTTTAACTTCGGCGAAAATAAACCGAAACGGATGTTATTGGTGATTCATCATTTAATAGTAGATGGGGTCTCGTGGCGAATTTTGCTAGAAGACCTGGAGCAAATTTATCAACAACTCAAGCAAAAAAAGTCAGTTCAGTTACCTTTAAAGACAACTTCCTTTAAACAATGGTCTAAATTCTTGCAAGATTATGCACAGTCATCTCAGCTTCAGCTAGAAAAGGAATACTGGTTGAAAAAACGCCTTCAAATGATTTACCCTTTACCAGTTGATTATTCTGGAGGTCGCAATACAGTAGGAGTTAGTAGTACTGTCTTAGCTTCCCTAAGTATTGAAGACACTAAAGCCTTGTTGCAGAATGTACCGATTGCTTATCATACTCAAATCAATGATGTATTGCTGACCGCACTTGTTCAAAGTTTTACTTTATGGACAGGAAAAGATTCTTTATCTGTGGACTTAGAGGGACACGGAAGAGAGTCAATTAACAACAACATCAACCTGACGCGAACAATTGGTTGGTTTACAACTATTTTCCCAGTTTTATTGACATTAACAGATACTGCTCACCCAACAGCAGCACTCAAAGCCATCCAAGAGCAACTTCAAAATATTCCCAATCGCGGTATTGGCTATGGAGTGTTGCGTTATTTAAATCAACAATTTTCCACCTCCCTGGAGTTGCAAACCCTTCCCGAAAGTGAGGTGAGATTTAACTACCTTGGTCAGCTCGACATGGTACTCCCAGAAGATTCATTATTTAAATTAGTGAATCAATCTGTTCATAGCAGTCGCAGTTTATTAAGTAATCGTCGCTATTTGCTAGATATCAATGCTTTTATATTGGCAGGAAAGTTGCAATTAGAGTGGGCATACAGTGAAGAAATACATAAAAGAAGCACAATTGAACAAATAGCCAAGGAGTTTATCAAAGTATTAATTGCCATTATTTCTGATTGCCGATCTACGGCTGCTGGCGTATACACACCTCTAAATTTCCCGAAAGCAGACTTAAGCCAAAAAGAACTAGACGAATTGCTGGCACAAATTAATCTAGGGAGTGAAAAATAACATTAATGAAAGCAGAAAATATTCAAGATATTTATCAACTTTCTCCACTACAGCAGGGGATATTATTTCACTCTTTGCATAGTCCTGAATCGGGGGTCTATTTCATCCAGTTGTGCTATGCTCTGCGAGGTAATCTCAATGTTGTAGCTTTTGAAAAAGCTTGGCAGCAAATAGTATCTCGACATACAGCTTTACGTACAGGTTTTTTCTGGAAAAACCTCGAAAAACCAGTTCAAATGGTATATAAAAAAGTTCCAGTTCTCTTAGAGCATTATGATTGGCGTTCAAGCGAGCTAACTCAACAATTACAGCAGTTAGATAATTTTTTAGAGAGCGATCGCCAACAAGGATTTGATTTTTCTCAAGCGCCCTTAATGCGCCTGATTTTGATACAGATCGCGGACGATTCTTATTATTTTGTTTGGAGTAAACACCATCTCATACTGGATGGTTGGTCAACAGCATTAGTGCTGAAGGAAGTTGTCGAAGTTTATGAAGCGTTTTGCCAAGGTCAAAATGTAGAATTTTTTACCACTTCTTACGGTGACTATATCAGTTGGCTGCAACAACAGGATTTATCAAAAGCAGAGGTTTTTTGGCAACGGGTACTGAAGGGAATAACAGCACCTACGTCCTTAACTAGCTTACAAGTTCATAGCTTATCTGGTGAGAAGCAAGAGTATAACCAACAAAGCATTAAACTATCAAAAGTAACTACAGACGCACTACAATCTTTAGCACGACAGCATAGATTAACACTAAGTACTGTGGTGCAGGGAGCTTGGGCGATACTTCTCAGTCGTTATAGTGGCGAAGAAGATGTCTTGTATGGGGTAACGGTTTCCGGTCGTCCAGCAGAATTACTGAAAGTCGAATCAACCGTAGGGCTGTTTATTAATACTCTCCCTTTGCGAGTCAAGTTGGCTGGTGAAGATTTCTTATTACCTTGGCTTCAGCAACTACAGACTCAACTAATTGAGCTACGTCAATATGAATATAGCCCTTTGCTAAAAATTCAGGAATGGAGTGAAGTATCTAGAGGTCTAGCATTATTCGAGAGCATTTTGGTATTTGAAAATTACCCACTAGATGGAGCTTTAAAAAGTTGGCAAAGTAATTTAGAAATTCAGAATGTAAATGATTTTGCCAAAACTAACTATCCCCTAACTGTTACAGTCATGCCAGGGAGGGAATTAAATATCAAAATTTCTTCTAATAGCGATTTTGATACAGATACTATTAATCGGATACTGGAGCATCTACAAACCTTGCT
>JBGTMK010000360.1:0-4932 GCA_041743605.1 Nostoc sp. | reverse complement strand
TGTCAACTTAAGCTAGAAATAGCTTCGCTGCGGGCTTCATAACCCGCCAGAGAATGAATTCTCTGGCTCATAGCTAAAGTCTACTGAAGTAGACTGAATATTTTTGGGGATATCTAGTCATCTGAAGATGACTTTCGCTATTAGCAAGGAACTGAAGTTCCTTGCGGGACATAGTTTTTGCGTTAAGTTGACACCAATGGCAAGATACCCATCCCACAAGAGTCAAGCTAATGCACTATTTTAAGCTTGACACGCTACTACAAATGCCTAATTTTGTTCAAAAATCAAATCAGATTCCTATAGGTTCTTAAGCAGTCAGAATGGCTATGGCAGACTATTAGTAACCAATTATGTGTAATACGTCGCGCAGAACGCTAAAACCGGCTAAATCCCAAAGTAAATAGGCAAGAAAACCAATAGCTGCTAATCGACCGTTCCAGATTTCGGCTTGAGGAGTCCAGCCAAACAAAAATGCATTGCGATCTATACCGTTATAAGCTTTAGCAACAGTTGATAAATCAGTTGAAGGACGTGTTTCCATTTTTTTGTACTCAAGATGTGTTTGTTAACTTTAATGTAGCTATTTATAACTAAACTGCTTTATGCCTGTAGGAACAAACTATAGGCACTTCTTCTGGACGATAATCAACAACATATTGGTACGGACAAATCCACCTTGAGAGGGTGACAAAAAATAGCTGTGTAAATAAATACGAAATATTGTAAAGCTTATAATTCATGTACAATCAATCGTTATAAATAAGTAATTAAAAATTAAAAATTAGCGATATACACATAATCATGTCTGCCAATTAGATCAAGTTTTTCATCAAGAGACAATAAAACTTATATCTTCCGCTGGATGAGGGTTTCAGCCTTTTGATGGATGCTTTAGACAGCTAAATTCTACGATTCTGATCTAAAGAGTTAGGTATTGCCATAGGTACAAACATAAATACTAAGAGTTGCTTCTCAAGAAAATCTTAATTCCCCAAATTTAAACCTTAGAAGAAGGAAATACAATGTTCCAAAGTACGGAAATCATGCTGGGACTCTACAAGCCACTATTGTGGCTAGCACAGATTACAGGAGATCCCTCAAACGTCACGCCAGCACAGGCATCGGCTCTTGTTTCCGGGCCGCGCTTTTTTGTGGCTTTAATCTCCGGCGTGATTCTAGCCTTTGCTTTCCAACTAGTTCTAACTAATCTCTCCCTTGCAGCCGGTATTTCCTACCTGGGGCACTCATCTGACGCGGATTCAGATGATGGGGAAGTCGGAAGTTTGGGTGGCAGCATTCGCAAAATCGGCACAGCAGTGGGGATTTGGACATTAATCACTGTGACGATCGCCTTATTAATCGCTTCTTTCCTCGCAGTAAAATTGAGCCTGGTAATCTTAGATCCAGGATTGGGAGCGATTCTCGGTTTGGTGATTTGGGGTGCTTACTTTTTAATTCTCGTTTGGGTAAGTTCCACCACAGTGGGTTCCTTAATTGGCTCAGTCGTCAATACCGCAACCTCCGGGTTTCAGGCGATTATGGGGACTGCTACCGCCGCACTGGGTGCTAAAGCTGTGAATAACCAAGTGGTCGCGACAGCTGAAGCCGCCGCTGCTGCTATCCGTCGAGAATTAGGAAGCGGCATCGACCCCGTGAGTATCCGGGAAAACATTGAAGATTACTTAGAAAAGATCCGTCCTCCAGAAATCGATGTGTCAAAGATTCGGAGTGATTTTGAAAATTTACTCAACGATCCGCAATTAAAAGCGATCGCAGGGACTCCAGATATCCGCAACATCGACCGCCAAAAATTTATCGAGTTAGTCAGCAGCCGCACCGACCTTTCCAAAAAAGATGTTAGCCGCATTGCCGATACGTTGTATAAAGTTTGGCAGCAAGTGGTAAGTCAGCAACCACCCACGGAAGACCGTTTGGGTGAATTGATGGATTATCTGAAATCACTTCCACCAGGACAAAGCAAGACAGATGAACTCAACGCCAAGCTGGATCGCTTAGTCGCAGAAAAGGGTGGTTCCAAAGAATCTGACCAAAAGGCAGCTACGGGGCCAATTCAAAGTACACTCCAGCAAGGAATATCTGCCTTAACCGGCATTGTGTTGGGACGCACAGATTTGTCTGATTTGGATGTGGAAAAAATCTTGCGTAGCCTCACCACTGCCAAAGATAAAGTCACCCAAGAAGCAGATAAGCTAGGGTTGCCAACACCATCGCAACCTTATAGTCCAATTCGGGCTGATGTCGAAAATTACCTGTACAACACTTATGCTTGGCAACTGAGTCCAGAAAAAATCACTCAGGAATTTCATGATGTCATCTACGACCCCGCAGCTGACCCTGGAATCGTCCGCAGGGAACTAGAACGACTATCTCGTAATGATTTCGCCAAAATCCTCCAACAGCGGGGATTGCTCACTCAAGGACAAATTCAGCGCATTGCCGATCGGTTAGAAACTGTCCGCCAAGAAGTGCTAGTGATAGTGAGAGCGAACGAAGAAAGAGATATAGTCCAAGACTTGCAACGCGCAGTGGAAAGTTATCTGCTCGTTACTCCAAAAGCAGATTTTACAGCCGAAGGCATTGAGCAGAATTTCAAACCTCTGTTGCAAGACCCAGAGGCAGATTATGAAACCCTGACATTGCGACTGGCGCAGATTGAAAGGCAGGAAATTCGGGAGATATTGCTGCAACGTAATGATGTCCAGCTGTATGAAGTAGACAGCATTCTGGATGAGTTGGAAAAACAACGCGATCGCGTTTTGGTAGAATCCAAAGGATTAGCTGAACAGGCACAATATCAAGCAGAAACCCTGTGGCTAAATGTAGAATCATATCTGCGTAACACCGGAAAATCAGAACTGAATCCTGATGCCATCCGCGCCGACTTTAAAAAGTTACTGGAAGATCCTCAAGGTGGAATCACCTCAATTAGGGCGCGATTGTCTCGCTTTGACCGCGATACTTTGGTGCAATTGTTGAATCAGCGGGAAGATTTGAGTGAAGATCAAATTAATCAAATCATCAATGCTGCTGAAGAGTCATGGTATAGTATTCGCCACACACCCCAAATTTTAGCAGATAAGGCGAAAGAGCAATACGACTCTGTTACCACCACGATCGCAGATTATCTACGGAATACTGGTAAACAAGAATTGAATCCTGAAGGTATTCAACGAGATTTGACCAGATTGTTTGAAAATCCCAAAGAGGGAGCCGTAGCCCTACGCCGTCGCCTGTCGCAGGTAGACCGGGATACACTGGTGAAGTTGCTTAGTCAACGCCAAGATTTGAGTGAAGAACAAGTCAATGAAATCATTGATTCCACCCAAACTTCGATTCGCAACTTTGTACGTGCGCCTCGTCGCCTTGCTAGCCGCACACAGCAAAGAGTGGAAACATTCAAAGGTTATGTGGAAGAGTATCTGCGCCAAACAGGCAAAGAAGAACTCAATCCTGAAGGTATCAAACGCGACTTGCAATTATTGTTGCATGATCCACGAGTCGGGGTGGAAAGTTTTAGCGATCGCCTTTCCCATTTTGACCGTTCTACCATCATCGCCCTGCTGAAAATTCGGGAAGATATTTCTGATGAAGAAGCGGCGCGGATTGCCGACAATATTGTGTCTGTAAGGGATCAATTTGTAGAACAAGTGCGGAATATTCAACGAGGCATTCAAGATGCAATTGACGGGGTTTTTGGCCGCATTCGTAACTACCTCAACTCCTTGGATCGCCCGGAACTTAACTATGACAGTATCAAGCACGATGTCCGCACATTCTTTGACGATCCCCAAGCCGGATTTGATGCTCTGCGCGATCGCCTCTCCTCTTTTGACCGTGATACCCTAGTGGCAATTATGAGTTCTCGTGAGGACATCTCCGAGGAAGATGCCAACCGGATCATCGACCAAATTGAACGGGCCCGCAACACAGTATTACAACGTGCAGAACGCATACAGCACGAAGCCCAACGCCGCCTAGAACAGGTGAAGCATCAAGCCCAGCGGCAAGCAGAAGAAACCCGCAAAGCCGCAGCTACAGCAGCTTGGTGGCTGTTTGCCACAGCACTTGTATCCGCCATTTTCTCTGCATTAGGAGGAGCGATCGCTGTAATTGCGCTGTAGTTTAACAAGTTTTCTCCGCTAACTTTTAAGCCTCCCGGTATGGGAGGCTTTTTATTTGTCATTTGTCATTTGTCATTTGTCATTTGTCATTTGTCATTTGTCCTTTGTCATTGCGAGTGGAACTGAGTGAAACGTTCGCGCAGAGTCTCGTAGAGAAGCAATCACAGAATCATTGCGATTACTTCACTCCGCCATCGCTGCGTACCCCCTGCGGGAACGCGAAGAGCGAACGTAATGACAAGTATTTAGTCGGACATGATGTCATTTGTCAAAAACCAATGACTAATACTTCTCTACGAAACGCTACGCGATCGCTCAGTACAAGTGACTAATGACAATCTATGAAACGCCATTCTCCTTAAACCATGCCAAAAGACGTTGCCAACCTTCTTTGGCTTCTTTCTCACGGTAGGAGGGGCGATAATCGGCAAAAAATGCATGGGGTGCATCGGGGTAGACAATGATTTCAGATTTGCTGCTGGACTTTAAGCGATCGCGCATCTGCTCTACTGTATCAAGGGGAATACCCGTATCTTTACCGCCATAGAGTCCGAGAACCGGCACTGTCAGTGTCGATGCAATATCAACGGGATACTTGGGCTGAAGTTCGGTAGCATCGCCTACGAGTCGCCCATACCAAGCTACACCCGCCTTCACCTGGGGATTATGTGCTGCGTATAACCAAGTAATGCGGCCGCCCCAACAGAAGCCTGTAACAGCTAATTTATCGGCATTACCCTTGGCTGATTTCACAGCCCAGTTTACCGTGGCATCAAGGTCAGATAACACT
>JBGTMK010000359.1:0-2836 GCA_041743605.1 Nostoc sp. | reverse complement strand
CTTCGCCAGTGCGAGCATAAGCCATCACTAAACCAACTTGGGCTTGTAAGCTAGCAGTACCATTGCTTTGGCTGCTAGCAATAGGTTCTAAGTGAGCGATCGCTGTTTGGTAATTTCCCTGCTTGAGGGCAACTAAACCAGCCTCCAAAGACGATTTGGCATGTGAAGGCATACAAATTCTGGCACTCCAATCTCTTCTAGGTGATCCACGTTTGTGCAAAAGCGCGAACCTCGGATGCCGTGGAACTCAACCGCGCTCAAGTTTTGCTTGTCAACCAATTTTGGATTTTGGATTTTGGATTTTGGATTTTGGATTGACCCTGACCACAAGGTTACTTGGCTCAAGGATTTTAAATTAAGGATTTTAGATTTGTTCTACCCACTAGGGGCAAGGCATGAACAAAAAAATCTAAAATTTAAAATCTAAAATCTAAAATTCGTAGTGAATTATTCTTCCACTGGTTTTTGACTAGAAAATACTGGAGCGATCGCGCTTAATTTTAACTCTGGATGGTCGCCCAATAATTGTTGACAATTCCATTCATTGCGGAATAGTAACACTGGGCGTCCCATACTGTCTTTAACTGTAGTGGTGTTGAATATTCGTCCCACTTTTTCTAATGCTTCCCAACCACCCTCAACCCAACGGGCGACACTGTAGGGCAATAACTCTAATATGGTTTCTACACCATATTCATTTTGTAAGCGAAACTGCACCACCTCGAATTGCAACTGACCCACCGCCGCCAAAATTGGATCGCGCTTGGCTTCATCAGTTGAATACATAATTTGTACAGCACCTTCTTCTCGCAATTCCGCAACGCCTTTTTGGAATTGTTTAGATTTTGAGGGGTTGGGATTCCTCATAGACGCAAACAGTTCCGGCGAGAAATACGGAATCCCCTCATATTCGAGTTTTTGTCCCGTGTAAATTGTATCCCCGATCGCAAAAACACCGGGATTATTCAAACCGATCACATCGCCAGGATAAGCCACATCAATCGATTCCCGCTCTTGAGCAAAGAGTTTTTGCGGGCGAGATAGACGGATGAGTTTACCAATGCGGGCGTGATTCACCATCATATCTTTTTCAAACTTACCAGTGCAGACCCGGATAAATGCGACGCGATCGCGGTGTTTCGGGTCCATATTCGCTTGCAGTTTGAAGACAAACCCCGAAAATTCCGGGTACGTAGGAGGAACTTCGCCAACACTGCTGATATGAGAGCCGGGTTTGAGGGCATAGTCGAGGAAATACTTGAGGAATAACTCTACCCCGAAGTTAGTCATGGCGCTACCAAAGAACACAGGCGTCATTTTGCCTTCGTGTATCAACTGTAAATCTAGCTGTGGCCCGACTCCTTCTAACAGTTCTAAATCATTTTTTAGTTGGTGGTACAGGCTTTGTTCTAGCTGTTCTTCTATTTTCGGATCGCCTAACTCGACTATCGTATCACGGGCTTCGCGGCTACCGTGGAAACTGCGCTCAAAGAGGTGTATTTGTTGCTTGTGTCGGTCAAAAACACCTTTAAAGCGATCGCCCATACCAATCGGCCAGTTGACCGCATAGGTTTGTAATCCCAATTCTTGCTCAATTTCATCCAGCAGTTCCAGAGGTTCCCTACCTGGGCGATCGAGCTTGTTGACAAATGTAAAAATCGGGATACCCCGCAACTTACACACTTCAAACAATTTGCGGGTTTGGGGTTCCAAACCTTTTGCCGCATCAATCAGCATCACGGCATTATCGGCGGCGGCGAGGGTGCGATAAGTATCTTCACTGAAATCTTGGTGTCCCGGCGTATCTAATAAATTTATTTGACAGTTCCGGTATTCAAATTGCAACACTGTGGAGGTGATGGAAATACCCCGTTGTTGTTCCATCGCCATCCAGTCAGAGGTAGCCTTACGCTGTGCCCGTCGTGCCTTCACCGCCCCAGCTTCGTGAATTGCACCTCCGTACAGAAGTAGCTTTTCTGTTAGTGTAGTTTTACCCGCATCAGGGTGAGATATAATCGCAAAATTGCGGCGAAGTTCAACCGCTTGAATAAGTTCAGACTGAAGTTCAGTAGACATAAGTGTATTTCTTTGTTAGCTAGCTTAATTTTTTTTGACTCTTGTAAGTCTTTTAATCTTAAGACAACGATGCTCGTGATAGGGTCGTAGTATAACCAACAATCTCACTAAACAGGAGAAAGTAATGTACGACACAGACAAGCGAAAGCTTCTATCTGGCTTATCGCATGGAGCTATTTTTCTCAGCACAACGTTGGTATCTGTAGGTATACCTATTGCGATACTGCTTGTATCTGATGATCCTGTTGTTAAAGAAAACGCTAGAGAATCCATAAATTTCCACTTTAATGTCTGGCTTTATGGAGGGATTCTAGGAGCGTTGTTTTTTCTATTCGGTTGGTTAGTATTACCTCTATTATTGTTGGGGCCACTAGCCGGTCTGGGATATCTATTACACTGGGGATTAACAATTTGGGCGCTCATTGGAGTTTTCAGCAATCCTGATATACCCTTCCGTTATCCCTATATTTTCCGAGTTTTTTAACACAAATTTATGGTATTAGGCATAGAGCATTGGTAATTGTCAGTCCATTAAATTATTAGCAAATTCTCTGCGTGCCTCTGCGTCTACCTCTGCGCCACTTTGCGTTTAAATTTCAACCCTCAATTCCCCACAATTTTGCCAATAGACAGTCTTCTCATTCTGAATTTTGAATTGCTTATTATGTCGTTTTTTTCCCAGTCCGTCGGATAGATGCAACCAAGCTGTAGAATACAAAATTGCCCCACAACTTAATTAAGAGTAGGGCAAAAGGACAGT
>JBGTMK010000358.1:0-4247 GCA_041743605.1 Nostoc sp. | reverse complement strand
TCTAAACTATCTAAAAATATATCTCGACTTTTTGGCTCATCTTCAATCACTAGAATCTTAGTCATAGTGTCCCCTTGTAAGCGTCAGATGAATTATGGATTTTCATAGACTTTCTGGCTGTCCGGTTGCAGAGATTGTCACTGCACCGGCAGGGCAATTGTGAATGTAGTACCTATCCCAACCTCACTGGCAACTGAAATTTGACCACTATGCAAATCTACAAGCTTTTTGACAAGTGCTAATCCCAATCCATTACCGGGGATATTGCCGATATTCGTACCGCGATGAAATGGCTTAAATAGTCGTTTTTGATCTGCTACAGAAATGCCAATTCCTCGATCCTTAATCTGGAAAATCACTTCTCCATCCCGGCAAGAAACTATCAAATCAATCGTGTTGCCGTTTGGAGAATACTTGATTGCATTTGAGAGCAAATTCCTGAGAATAGGCTGTAACAATTTTTGATCTACGCAGACTGTACAATCACCTTGGTTAATTAAGGTGACTGCGTTGTGAGGCGTTTCCGGTAACAGGGATATTGGGAAGTTTTTCTGTTGTCCAGAGTTGTTGGAGTAGAAGCTTTCTTCGCTCGAAACTTCTTCATTAGGAAACGCGACGGGGGATTCTCTCGGTAGTACCAAGTGGTGTGGTTTTTCCCAGGAGAAAATTTCAAAAGGGTCTTCCGGCATCAAGCAAGTGGCGTTGCTTTCCTTCAAATTCATTTCTGCCAATATCTCAGTGCACAACTGGATCGGGTTAAGTGGTTTAGGCTCAAACTTGAGCTTTCCTACTTCTGCTCTACCGTTGAGAAAAATTTCATCCATCAATTGGCTGATTTGTTCAACTGCCATTTCCAAGCGCTGCAAGTATTGTAATTTTTTCTCTTCAGTCCACCGATGAATATGACGTTTCAGTAAACTAGCGGATAGTGAGATGATATTTAACGGAGTGCGAAATTCATGAGAAAGCATAGAAAAAAAGTGTGCTCTGTGTTCGGTGAGTAGTTTTTCTTGTTTTAAAGCCGTCTCTACCTGCTGGCGCAAAACTTTCTCCCGGCATAACTGCTGATTAGCGTCTCTTAATTCAGCTGTAAGCTGTTGGACTTTGCACTCTAATACTTCATTAATCTTTTGTAAGACGATAGACGCCTGCTGGCGTTGACTGATATTGCGGATCAAGATACAGCCATATTCCCTAGAGTTGTATTCCAAATAGATAATAGTAATTTCTACGGGAAAGGTCTGATCTTCTTTAGTTCTATATAAAGATTCAAAGTATAAGTAGCCCTGCTCTTTAATAGTTCTCCAATGCTTTGACCAGACTGCTGGCGAAAAGTCTGGTTTGATGTCGTGCATAGTCATAGAGAGTAATTCTTCACGAGAATATCTCACCAAACTACACGCTGCATCATTGGCGTAGAGAAACCCCGCATCTGGCTTTACCCAGAAAACTGCATCTTCCATATCTACAATTACGGACTTAGTATGCTGTAACTCCTTTTCTAGTAGCAGTCTGATTGGAAAGTTTTTTTGCTCTAAAATGCGGTTGTTAATAACCATAGTTCAAGTCACTGCAATTACTGAATAAGCTTTTAAAAATGACTTTTCATCACTAATCTGCTGGTTGCATCTGGTTTAATACGACTTTTGTCGAACCGAACCAGAATTACCGTTTACTGCAAACTTATGAAAACATTTCAATCTTTTAAGTCAGACTTTGTTTTCTCGAATTCATCGAAAGCGACGGTAAACTCTATTCTTTTATGGGTGGAGTTTTTTATACTCATAACCTATATAGTTTCGATACAGCCCCTATTTGTTTCTCTTGCTACTGCAACTTTTTTTACGCGAGTATCGGATTTTTGTTACAAAAGTTTACTTAGTTTTTTAAGCAAAAGTCAGTTTTTTGCTTGGGATTGCTAATCAGGAGGCGGAATTTTTACCTGATCATGCAATGATTTGAAAAAGAATTCAGAAGTCAGAATTCAGGAGTCAGAATGAAGATGCTCCCGGACTCGCTTGCCGCCGACGCTATCAGTGAGGGATATGACAAGTTTGCCACCTTTTTGTTAAGAAAGATGTTTATAATGGATAGCTTAAAAAGGGGGAAACCAGAGTCAAAGCCCCCCAATTTATCGGGGAATTTAGGGGAATCTAAAACTTTTGATACTGACAAGAGGACTTTTCAAACAACCTCTAAAGATAATCCTGATTTGTGAGAGAAGAGCAGAGCCGAACGGCAACGCTCCGCAAACGCGTCTACGTTTACAGTTTTGTGAACAATAACTTATATAGCAAAGTCAGTAGACCGAAAAGTTTTGTCAGCGAAGGCAATAATCAGCGTTTGATCCGAGTAACAAAAGAGGGGCTACTTCCAGTAATAGCAGCAGTAGCTGAGTTATTGTCTAGCAACTGCCAACCAGAGCAAATGCCTTTAGAACATGGGGTGCCTGTGTAAAGCCAAATCTTACCGTCATTATGTAATTGGTATAGCTGATTACCTGTAGCAGTGATAGCAGCAGTAGCTGAGTTATTGTCTAGCTGCTGCCAACCAGAGCAAATGCCTCCAGAACATGGGACACCTGTGTAACGCCAAATCTTACCGTCATTATGTAATTGGTATAGCTGATTGCCAGCAGCAGTAATAGCAGCAGTAGCTGAGTTATTGTCTAGCTGCTGCTGCTGCTGCCAATCAGAGCAAATGCTTCCAGAACATGAGGTGCCTATGTAACGCCAAATTTCCCCATTATTATGTAATTGGAACCGCTCATCAGGTTTTTTGGTGACAAGTTGCGATCGCAATTGCATAAAATCGTCGATAGCGTGTAGTTCCGATGCTTGCAGATAACCCCAATATCTTACACCTATAACCAAACTTGTTTGCAACAAGCTTGTCAGTAATATTGCCAAAATACTCTTGGTAGTAAGTATCTTTCGGTGCAACTGCCAAGTCATTGGCACTACCGCAGGATGTTCGCTAATCACTGGCAACCAACTTGCAGCCATCGGTGAGAGGTTAAGATAAAGTGCCTTTTGTCAATCAGTTAAAATACTCAAAATATTTCTATTAAGAATGATAATCGTGTTGAGGGTAGGGGGGAGGAGGTGAGCGTGGCTCACCTCCTCCCCCCTATATTTGATTATCATTATCTTTAAGATGTTTAACTGCTTTTATAGGAGATGAAAAAGTATTGTAACGAGGTAGAAAGTGGGCAGCATTGTTAGGTAAATTCAATTATCAAACGAGGTAATGAAAAGTTTGGTCTACCATTATGCCCAAGCGACCGAAACAAAACTCTGACCACCCACATCGACATAATACTCCTACTATAGATAATGAAGCGATCGCTAAACACTTAGAAGCTTTATTAACACCAGCAGTTTTTGCTCAACAAAAATATTATAAGCAATTAGGATTACGAGATAGAATTCTGAATCTATCATTAATGGTGGCAGCAGTATTAACACTGTTGTGGCGACAAGTTCCTGGCGTTCAAGAGTTAAATCGTCTATTAGCACGAGAAGGTTTGTTATGGTGTGGAGTTACAAAAGTTGCTCAACAGTCTCTATCAGAAAGATTTTTAGTTTTCCCTTCTGAATTATTTGAGCGGGTCTTTAAAGATTTACTACCTCAATTGGAATTTAATTGGCAACAACGGCTCAGGCGGCCACTACCAGATAGCGTTAAGTTTGCACTGGGTAATTTTGAACGAATTTGGATTGCTGATGGGTCAACTCTAGAAGCTTTATTTCGGAAGTTAAAAAGCCTGGAAGACTTGAAGGCAGGGCAACTAGCAGGTAAGATTTGTACAATTATTGATTTGGTAACTCGCTTACCTGTCGAAGTTTGGTTTCACACTAATCCCGCAGCATCAGACACCAATTTTGAAGCGGCATTACTAAATTTACTAAGAGCTAAAACTCTGATTTTACTTGACAGAGGTTTTTATCACTTCCAATTCTTGCAACAGCTTATTAACCAAGAAGTCCATTTTATTACTCGTTTAAAAGCCAAAGCATCTATTAAATATCTCAAGATTTTTAGCTATGACCATTCTCTTAAAGACCGATTGATTCAACTTGGTACTGGTCGTGGTGGCGCACCAGTACCAGGGCAAACGCATCTAAATATTGACGAGCCTGAATCAGGGTGAAATACACCAAGACTCAAACTACATAAGGCTTTGAGGAAATTAAATCTCACTCATTATAAAAATGATAATCATTACGAGGGGGAGTTAGAGGCAG
>JBGTMK010000357.1:0-3020 GCA_041743605.1 Nostoc sp. | reverse complement strand
TTTATCATTGTTCGGTTTAAAGCTCTGTTTTAATCTATTCTCGATAAGGCATATTGTTGAGACTAGCCTCATTTGTGAACCTTATTGACAAAATGATTCTACTTTAATCACTTCTTTTATCACTTAGAGTTTTGCTCAATCCTTACAGAATAAGTAAGCTTTTTAGCTTCTAGCTTAACCATAATTCAGGTTAATTAGCTTTTGAGTAAGCCAATTTTCACCTAAATTACTGTCTGCAATTCACTTATGTGTGTCCAATTGTAGAGAACGTTATAATCAAACTTGTTTCTAGCTGTAGATGATATTTAAATAGTTTAATCTTAATATACAGACACAATAAATAATCAAACAAATCATGATAATGCTTCTAAATAAGTGGAACAATACTAATAAAAATATTGTTGATCCTCTTCAAAAATTTTCATCAATTCAAGTTCCATCTGGTTCTGGTATCCTGATGCTGAAAATTTATCGTGATGTTCTTCCAAGAGTTCGTAAATATTTAAAGTTATGGAAAAATGAAGCTGAAAAAATTCCTAATCATGAATTACGTAAACAAGCATTATTAAGTATAGAAACTAAAGCATTTCACTGTGAAGGTGCTTCTATCTATGGATTACTTGCCAAAGAAGAAATTGAGCAAACAATCCGCTTTATTGTTGCTTATCAAACAATTAGTGATTATTTAGATAACCTATGCGATCGCAGTACTTCCCAAGATCCAGAAGATTTCCGTACTCTCCATCAAGCCTGCTTACATGCTTTGACACCTAACGCTGAATGCATTAATTACTACCAATTTCGTCAAGAACAAGACGATGGCGGCTATCTCATAAAACTAGTAAAAACTTGTCAGGATGTATTAAAAAGACTGCCATCTTATCAAATAGTTGCTCCCTACTTACATGAGTTGGCTGATTATTATTGTAATTTACAAGTTCATAAACACGTCAAAGTTGAAGAGCGAGTTCCTCGTTTAAAAGCATGGTTTGAAGAACATCGCCACAAAATTCCAGAAATGAAGTGGTATGAATTTTCAGCTTGTACTGGCTCAACGTTAGGAATTTTTTGTCTTATAGCCTATGCCTCCGATCCAAATTGTTCTAAAGAACTAGCTATAAAGGTTAAAAGCAGCTACTTCCCTTGGGTTCAAGGACTTCATATCCTACTTGACTATTTTATTGATCAAGAAGAAGACAGGATGGGTGGTGATTTAAATTTTTGTACTTACTACAATAGTGAACAAGAAATAACTGAACGGTTCATTTATTTTCTAAAGGAGGCTGATAAAGCTGTTTCTCAGTTACCGGATAAAAACTTTCATCGAATGATTAATCGAGCTTTATTAGGTGTTTATCTAGCCGATCAAAAAGTGAATGAACAGATAAATGTGAGAAAAGCTGCTAGACAAATTCTACGTTCATGTGGTGGGTCAGCACTCTTTTTTCTTTGGAATGGTCTAATTATGGCTCGGATTCGGTATCAACAAATATTTGTATAATTTTGCACCATGACTGTCTGATTAGACATCTCCAAAATAGTATCATTCTGTGATCAGAGAACATAAAAGCTCGCAAACTAGAATTTATAATGAGGAGATTAACTTGTGATTGTAAACGCTACGCCAAATGGTTTAAAGATATAGAGATTGGTATTAATAAATTGGATGAACTGGCAAAGAATGCCCTCTATCGTGGACGGTGGGTGGCTCTCTTAATTTCCATGCACATTATCATCAGAAGTAGGATAAGCTCATAGCTGTCACCATCAACGTGGTGGGGTTAGCCACGGAATGGTTGTGGCGAGCAGCCCTTGGTAAAACAGCTAGGCTAATACATCCTGATGGGGTTATTTTTCTAGCTAAATTTGTTTAATTAGACTGAAGGCTTATTCTGCTCTCTACGTTGCAATATAAGAGATAAGCTATATCAGCAAACTATAGAACGGCATGAGGACGAATCAAACGAGCAATCGAGAAAGTAAGTTAAATTGACAGCGCCTTGTTGGAATCAGGATCTTGCTGGTAGAGGATGAGCCAGATATTGCAGACCTGCTCATCTTCATTCTGGAAACAGTAGGTGCAGAGGTAATGGCTTTTATCAACGCAGAAACAGCCTTCGCTATCCTCGAATCTTTTCATCCCGATATTCTGGTATCCGATGTCAAGTTACCTTACCATAATGGAAATTGGTTGATTAAGCAAATTCGGGGACATTCCAGCCCATACTTCCGGCAGTTGCCAGCAATCGCTATTACTTCTTATACACGGGAATTTTCCGAAAGTAAGGCTTTAAATGCAGGCTTTGATCGATTTTTAGTCAAGCTTGAAAATCTAGAGTCAATAGAGGGTGTGATAGTTGAGTTACTATCCACCCGTGATTATATGGACTAAAGTCAGCAACAAGCGTGCGAAAGTTATGAACCTGTGGTTTACCTCTATCTAATGGCTCTTAAGTTCTAAAGCTATGAGTTGAACTTAATGAGCTTATCAAGTTTGGTTTCATTTATCTTGCTAGTTTCTAACAATATTAGGTTAACTTTATACACAACCGTAAAGGAGTGGTACAATAATAGCGACTATTTAATCTTTACATAAAGCTTAGATTGCCGCAGCACTATAGTTACTAAATATACCACAATTTCCTAATACACAAAATAAAAAGTTAAAAATAACACTAAAACCAATCATGTTTAACTGAGAACAATGCAATGAGAGGATATTAGCGGAAGATGCTTTAAATAAATCATTAGCATTTAAAAAAAACTCAAATAGTTTCTAAGTAGTTCCGAAACTGTATGTTGGAATAATGTCAAGTTGAAGAATTCTTATTTGATGTGTGTAAGCTTCTATGGTCAAGCGATCGCTCGAAGCATCCCTCGCCGGGATTGAACAAGCCAAAAAAGCGTTCGCTCATAAGGGGTGGACACAAGACAATTTGGCTTTTGAAGTCAACTTAAAGACTCGCCAACCAATTTGGCGGTTTTTTAGTGGGCGTTCGGTTGAACGTCATATCTTTATA